>NZ_DIXC01000077.1 GCF_002435945.1 Mesotoga sp. UBA6090 | reverse complement strand
GAAAGATCATGAGGAACCAATCTGGTACTGGTCATAATACCGGTAAAAAGAGTGAAAGCAGCCGCCGCGAGGCTCGAAAATGGAAGCTGGTCGAAGGCGGATACGAGAAGAAAGTCAAGAAAAGCCTGGGCATTTGACCCTTTTGAGAGGTGAGATTTAGATGCGTGTTAAAGGTGGAGTAACTTCAAAGAAGAAAAAGCTGAAATACCTGAAAGCTGCGAAGGGTTATAGAGGTGCCCTGAGCAGAAGATACAGGCTGGCTAAGCAGTTTTACATAAGATCCGGTGTCTATGCCTATGCGGGAAGAAAGATCAGGAAGAGAGATTTCAGGAAACTCTGGATTACCAGGATCAATGCCGGCGCACGAATCGCGGGCACCAAGTACAATGATCTGATACATGGTTTGAAAATTGCCGGTGTTAACATC
Source organism: Mesotoga sp. UBA6090 (assembly GCF_002435945.1). Taxonomy (NCBI): domain Bacteria; kingdom Thermotogati; phylum Thermotogota; class Thermotogae; order Kosmotogales; family Kosmotogaceae; genus Mesotoga; species Mesotoga sp. UBA6090. Next base: position 7,058 of record NZ_DIXC01000077.1, on the reverse strand, counting down.
AACAGAAAGATGCTTGCAGACCTTGCAGTTAATGACTTCGACACGTTTAGGGAGTATTGCGAGATCGCCAAATCGGCACTGAACGGAAATTAAAAGGGGCTTAGGCCCTTTTTTTTGAGAGGAGATGAGACAATGGAATACTCTGCTAAGAGGATAGGGAAGATGGCCTTCTACGCAAAAACCCCCTCAGGTCATGACATACATATGGACGCCAAGGAAGCTTCAGGAGGAGATGGTTCGGCACCAAGCCCGATGGAGATGGTTCTGGCTGCATTGATGGGGTGCACGTCGATGGACGTTGTTTCCATACTCTCCAAGATGAAGGTCAGCGACTACGAATACTCGATTTCTGCAAATTATGAGTATGCTAAAGAGCATCCAAAAGTCTTCACAAGCATTGAACTCGTCTACCATTTCTCCGGCAAGAATCTTCCGAAGGACAAGATTGAAAAGGCAGTGAATCTCTCGCAGGAAAGATATTGCTCTGTCTCTGCCATGTTGAAGAACTCGGTAGATCTTACAATGAGGATTGAATATGAGGGTGAAGAGAATTGAATCCACAAGAGATGGCGGAAACAATGGAGAAGATCAGAAACAACGTCAAGTCAATAAAGCACAAAATACTTGTGATGTCAGGAAAAGGCGGAGTAGGAAAATCCACTGTTGCAGTGAATTTGGCGCTGGCTCTTGCGGATGAGGGATTCAGAACGGGTCTAATGGATATTGATCTTCACGGTCCGAATGTGGCGAGAATGGTCGGACTCAAGAAACAACCTGAGGTTATTGAGAATCAGATCTTTCCCCCAGAGGTCCTCCCGAATCTCAAGGTTATAAGCATTTCCAGTTTCGTTGAAGATGATGCTCCGGTAGTATGGAGAGGTCCTATGAAGACAACGGCAATATATCAGTTTCTAGGTGACGTTGCGTGGGGTGAACTCGACTTTCTGATAATTGATTCTCCTCCAGGTACAGGAGACGAGCCGCTAACTGCTCTCCAGACTCTTTCCGACATAATGGCTCTTGTGGTGACGACACCTCAGGCCGTTGCCGTTCAGGACGTGAAAAGAGCGATAAATCTTGTCAAGACCATGCACAGAAGACCTATTGGCATTGTTGAAAACATGTCATACATGAAATGTCCAAACTGTGGAGAGGTGATAAAGCTGTTTGGAGAGGGTGGAGGGAAGGATCTCGAGAATCTCTTTGACATCCCGCTTCTGGGTTCCCTTCCCTTTGATCCGGCGCTAGTAGGATTTTCGGACATAGGCAAGAGTATAGTGACACACATGAGGGGTTCCGAGCTTGAAGCCGCCTACCGAGAGACAGTGAAAGAGATAGTTCAGAGGGTGAAGCTGTAGTGGGCAAGTTCAAGAGTATGACGCTTGAATGGAAAGAAGACCGACTGATACTCATCGATCAAAGAAGCCTTCCTTCAAAGGAAGAGTATGTTGAATGCTTAACTCACGAAGACGTATATCTTGCAATCAAAAATATGGTTGTCAGAGGTGCGCCGGCAATAGGCGCAAGTGCAGCATTCGGTTATCTTCTCGGTGCAAGAGAGGCTCAAGCCGGTTCTGAAGAGATGTTTTTCGGACACATGGTTCTGGTCAAGAAAAGACTTTCAGAGAGCAGACCTACGGCCGTGAATTTATTTTGGGCTCTTGATAGAATGGAAAGGACGCTTAATTCGCTCCGAAAGCTGGAAAGGAATGATCTAATTGCATCTCTCGAAAGCGAAGCCCTGAGAATTGCCACTGAAGATATCGAGATCAATAAGGCAATAGGGAAGAACGGGGCAGCAATTGTGAGAGACGGTGATGGAATACTCACTCACTGTAACGCCGGAGCTCTTGCAACAGTTGACTATGGTACGGCGCTTGGAGTAATGCGAGCTGCAGTTCAACAGGGCAAGAAGATCTCTGTTTACGCCGATGAAACACGTCCTTATCTTCAGGGGGCGCGATTGACGGCATGGGAGCTCATAAAATCGGGGATCGACGTTACGCTCATCTGTGACAATATGTCTGGATGGGTAATGAAAAAGGGACTGGTAGATCTAGTACTAGTTGGAGCAGACAGAATTGCAGCGAATGGTGATTCAGCAAACAAAATAGGGACATATTCAGTGGCGATTCTTGCTCAGAGACATGGAATTCCCTTCTACATAGTCGCCCCTTTAAGCACGGTGGATCTCTCAACCCCGACAGGAGATGAAATCCCCATAGAGGAAAGAGACCACCGCGAGATAACTCACATAGGAAACTACCAGATTGCTCCCGATAATGTTAAATGTTTAAACCCCGCTTTTGATGTAACTCCATGGAGTTTGATAACCGGAATAATCACGGAAAAGGGAATTGCAAGGCCACCATACAACATTTCACTGAAGAAAATGTCTGAATAGAATCCTGGAGGAGGTTTTTTACATGTGGGAGTCTTTGAAGAAAAGTGATAAGCAAGTATTCGATATCATGGTCAAGGAGCTAGAAAGGCAGAGAAACGGGCTAGAGCTGATTGCTTCTGAGAACTTCGTTTCTAGGGCAGTCATGGAGGCTATGGGATCTGTCATGACAAACAAATACGCGGAAGGATATCCGTCCAAAAGATATTATGGTGGATGTGTCTTTGTTGACGAAGTCGAGGAACTTGCTCGAGAAAGGGCCAAGAAGCTTTTTGATGCTGGATTCGCGAATGTTCAGCCACACTCGGGATCACAGGCAAACATGGCCGCCTATCTGGCGGTTGCCAGGCCTGGCGATACTATAATGGGGATGTCTTTGAGCCACGGAGGACATCTTACTCATGGTTCTCCGGTAAATTTCTCAGGGAAGCTTTTCAATGTTGTTGCATACGGTGTTGACGAGGAGAGCGAGCTTATTGACTACAGCGAAGTGAGAAAGCTTGCCCTCGAAGCTAGACCTTCGGTAATTATCGCCGGTGGAAGCGCTTATTCCAGAATAATCGATTTCAGGAAGTTTAGAGAGGTGGCGGATGAAGTAGGCGCGATTCTTATGGTAGATATGGCTCACTTCGCCGGTCTTGTAGCTGCGGGTCTGTACCCCAATCCACTAGACTTTGCTCACGTAGTAACGACGACCACACACAAGACCCTGAGAGGTCCTCGAGGCGGTATGATTCTTACTAATGATGAAGAGATTGCCAAGTCAATAGACAAGATGGTTTTCCCGGGAACTCAGGGCGGCCCTCTAATGCATGTCATTGCTTCTAAGGCAGTCTCGTTCGGCGAAGCTCTAGAGGATAACTTCAAAGTGTACCAGCAGAACATAGTGGAGAACACTCGTCAGTTAGCGAAATCTCTTGAAGAGAAGGGATTAAGGATAGTTTCCGGTGGAACTGACACCCATCTTTTCCTTGTAGATCTTACTCCGATCAATGTTACAGGCAAAGCTGCTGAAAAGGCTCTTGAGAAAGCTGATATAACAGTCAACAAGAACACCATTCCAAAGGAGACAAGATCTCCTTTTGTCACCAGCGGAATAAGAATCGGAACTCCAGCCGTTACTACGAGAGGCATGACGGAGAAGGAAATGCCAATTATTGCGGATTTGATAATCCGGGTTCTTGAAAGCATAGAAGGTGAAAAGGGCGAGATACCTGAATCAAAGGTGAAAGAGATAAGCGGGGAAGTAAAGGCTCTGACGGAAAGATTCCCCCTTTATTCTGATTTGGTGCCCAGGAGTGATGAGTGTGTTTGATCAGCTGACGATCGTCAATCACCCTCTCATTCAGCACAAGTTGGGAATAATGAGAGATGATCAAACCGGTCCTAAGGAGTTTAGGGAACTCCTCAAAGAAATAACCCTGCTCTTGACCTACGAGGCGACTAGACACATACCTACTTATGAGAAGGAAATCACTACTCCTCTCGTGAGGATGGTCGGTCAGTCCATCGAAGATAAAAAAGTGACCGTAGTTCCTATTCTCAGAGCCGGCCTCGGCATGGTTGAGGGGGTTCTTTCTCTGATGCCCAATGCTTCCGTTGGCTATATTGGTATATACAGAGATCCCGATACGATTCAGCCCGTCGAATACTATTCAAAGCTCCCCAAGATCGATGAAACGACTCAGATCTTCGTTCTAGATCCGATGCTTGCAACTGGAGTTTCGTCCTCCTGGGCTTTGAAACTTGTAAAGAGAGCCGGAGGGAAGCAGATCTCCTTGATGTGTCTTATTGCAGCTCCCGAAGGTGTAAGACTCATCGAGAAGAATCACCCTGACGTGAAGATTTTCACTGCAGCTCTTGATGAAAGACTGAATGACCATGCATATATCATTCCTGGGTTAGGAGATGCCGGTGATAGACTCTACAGAACGAAGTAAGTTTCGTGCCCTCATTGTAGGTGGTTACTTGGAAGATATCGAGATTTCGGGTAGCGGCCACAACGCCGGGATAAAACAAACTCCAGGCGGGTCAGGCTTCAATGTGGCCAACTGCCTTTCATTGATTGGCGCCGATGTTCTCTTTTTGAGCTGTTTTGGCGTCGGCGATTCTCGGAAATGGCCTTTTGAGTCTATTCCGGTCACGTCGAATTGTTCACACGGGACTTTCCTCTTTAGAGGTTCTGAAGTTATCGCGGTTGAAAAGCCTTCAATAGCAAGCATCAACGACGAATTGCTCCAGCTTCTTTGTGAGGAGAGATTCGATCTCCTGTACAGTACTCTTGAGATTGGCCAATTAGCGGCCTCAAGGGCTACTTCGACAGAGTCCGGGATTAAGGTCATAGATCCTTCTCCCTTTCATGAGCTAAAAGGATTGGAGGGCTTGGAGAAGTACGACTTTATTCTCGCTAATGACTATATGTCATTTGATAGAGACGACAGACGAGTCATTATAAAGGCTTCGTCAAAAGGTGCACGTTACGGGAAAAAGGAGTATCTACCTCCGCGAATCGGAAAAAGTCGCTTTGGCAGTGGAGATCTCTTTGGGGCAATCTTTTCGCTACTAGTTTCGACAGGAACTTCTCCTGAAGAGGCAATAGAAGAGTCTGTGAAGATCAGTGGCGAATATTGTTATCAGGAAAAATCGATCGGACAGTTCTTGCTTGGCACTAGGGACAGTCTTGATTACGTGATAAGGAGCTGAGTATATGTCGGGCAAACTCACGGTTGTTGTAGGGCCAATGTATTCAGGGAAAACTTCGACTCTTCTCTCTATGGTTGAAATCTATACTCTTGGTAAGAAACGTATAAGGGTTTTCAAGCCAATAATTGATACCAGATACTCATCCAATCATGTCGTAAGTCACTCAGGCCAAATGGCGGAGGCGATAAATGTGAATGACTCCTCGAAAATTGAAGAGATCGTCTCGCGGGAAAGTGAGAAGCTTGATGCAATATTTATTGACGAGACGAATTTCTTCGATCAGGGTCTGCTCGAGGTAGTTGAGAAGATGATTTTTGGTGGGATCGATGTATTTTGCGTAGGACTCGATCTCAGCTACAAGCATAGACCGTTTGCTGTAACTGCTAACCTGATGGCCGCCGCAGATGAAGTGATAAAGAAAAAGGCCGTCTGCCATATTTGTGGAGAATATAATGCGACAGTAACTCACAGGATTTCGGGTGCAATCGATACGGAAATCGATGTCGGAGGAATGGAGAAATACATTGCGGTTTGCAGAGATTGTTACATGAAACTTAATTCATCGAATCGCAAATGAGTGTTTGTTTGCGTCTTAGAATCACTTTCAGGGCAAAGGTTGTTCTCTTCAGTAAGTATGGCTGATCAATCTACTAATGATATTCCTCGAAGGAACATCGGTGAATTAAGTATATTGATATCTTTCCAGTAATCAAAACTTAATATAAGTAGATAATAATCACAGTTGTTGTTTAGATAAGTTCAACATTCACGCTCAGACGCGTTGTATACTTTTCAAGCTGTGGAGGTGTTTAGATGTTTGAAAATCTCCAGGATAAACTCGGCAGAGCATTTAAGTTGCTGAGCGGAAAGGGAAGAATTTCGGAAAAAAACATAGAAGAAGCCGTTAAGCAGGTAAAACTCTCGCTTTTAGAGGCAGACGTTAACTACAAGGTAGTCAAGGAATTCATTGGCGGTGTAACTGAAAAGGCCCTTGGTGAAGAGGTACTGAAGTCTTTTTCACCGGATCAGCAATTTATCAAAGTTGTGAGAGATGAACTGATAAAGATGCTAGGTGAAAAAAACGTTCCGCTGAAGCTTTCGAGTCAGCCTGCCAAGATCATGATGGTGGGACTCCAGGGAAGCGGAAAAACAACCACTACTGCAAAGCTCGGTACTCTTTTGAGAAAAGAAGGCCGGAAACCGCTTCTTGTCGCTGCAGATGTTTACAGGCCGGCTGCTATAGACCAGTTGATGCAGTTGGGGAAACAGATAGACATGCCTGTCTTCACGGGTGACAGAAAGAACCCTGTTCGTATAGTACAAGAAGCAATGCAGCAGGCAGTAAAAAACATAAATGATGTCGTAATTCTTGATACCGCAGGAAGACTTCACATTGATGACGCTATGATGAGAGAGCTAAAAGATATCGTTGCTGCAGTCAAGCCCGATGAGATTCTCATGGTCGTTGATGCGATGACCGGTCAGGATGCTGTTAACTCTGCAAGGTCATTTAACGAGGCGCTGGAACTCTCGGGTTTTGTAGTAACCAAACTTGACGGAGACGCAAGAGGCGGTGTCATTCTATCCATAAGACACGTGACGGGTAAGCCAGTGAAATTCATTGGAGTCTCTGAAAAGCCCGATGGGATTGAAGCTTTTCATCCTGACAGAGTTGCTGGACGGATACTTGGAATGGGAGATGTATTATCTCTCATAGATAAGCTGCAGACTAATATAGACGAGGAAAAAGCGAAAGAGATGGAAGAGAAATTCCTCAAGAACAAGTTTGATCTTGAGGACTTTTTAGAGCAGTTAAAGGAAGTCAAGAAGCTTGGATCGATTGCAGACATTATGGAAATGATACCCGGTGCACCAAAAGATGTAGATTTGGCCGGAAGCGAAAAAAGTATGAAGCGAACAGAGGCGATTATCCATTCGATGACTGCACAGGAGA
>NZ_DIXC01000076.1 GCF_002435945.1 Mesotoga sp. UBA6090 | reverse complement strand
TCTTGCCTTAGCTGGACGTGCACACCCTCCGCCACTTCGTGGCCCTCCTCCCTCAAGGGAGGACTTAAGATCAGGATCATCAGGAGCTAAACACAGCGTATATTGTCGAGAGAGAAGGAGCATCACATGGTTTCTAGGAAGTCCCTGACTTGAGGGTAATGATGAGGTTTCTTTTGCGAGAGCCACGGCAAACACGTCCTGGCAATAAAAGGCGTCGGATGAATAGAAAAGCCAGATGGAATCACACATGACCAATCGCGTATTCCATCGAGCTTGTTTTATCAGTACTATTCTTAAAAGTTCCGGGAAACCTCTCTGCCTAAATCAAATTGAATGTCTTGAGAGTAATATTCAGCATTATTACAAAGAAGACTACAAACAAAGCTCCCATGAGCAGCTTTATCTTTGCAGCAGCCTGTGTTGACGTCATGAACTCCTGTATCTTCTTGGTCGATGAACTGAAGTAGGCGATCAGCGTGATTGCGATTATCGGAACCGTGAACCCAAGATTGTAGATCATCAGGAATCCCAGCGCCCTTCCAGATACGCCGGAGCTGTTGATAATATAGACGATCGTGGGAAGGTAAACCTGACCGGTGCACATAAACTCGACAAAAGAAACGAGAATTCCAGCTACAAGCGATGCAATCCATATGGTCTTAGCCCTCGCGTTCTTTCGAATGATCTCGTGCGTCTTCTTTTTCAAACCTGGAGAAAGTTCTAAGATCGCCTTCTTGTTCTTGTATCTCATTCTATAGAAGTCGACTACCGACAGAATAGCAAGAACGCCCGTGAAAACTGCCATGGCAGGGTAAAAGACCAGCTGAAATACCCTCGAAACACTCTCTACGTAGCCCACTGCGCCGAGAAGACCGGTCCCCATGGCGAGGTAGGCTGCAAATATCCCTATGGCAAAGAATATACCGGCGATCAGAATCTCGTTTCTACCTCTTCCCACGTAGTATAGATATGAAACAAGGAAGATCAACACCACGAATGCGCAAGGGTTAATGCCGTCTATCAAGCCTGCACCGAGAACGACGAAGATACTGAACTGATCATATCGCTCCGTGATCCTCTGACTGACATCTTCGTCAAGAGCATCTATCTCTTCGAGCTTCTTATCTCTCTCTTCTTGAGAGTAGTTGATCATGCTTTCAAGTAGACTGTCCGGTGTGGTATTTGAAGGTGTGAAGGCATCCTTCCCTATGAATATCATTGGATAAAGATCAAATTCGCTTTCAGATACCCCGTATACCTTGGCGTACTTCAGCTTAAGTTCCTGATTCTCTGCCTCGCTAAGCATGAACTTGTTGACCACGACAGCCTCTTCAACCTCGTACCTTAGACTGTCTATCATCATTTCGGCCTCGAAGCACTCCTGACAGGTGGAAACTCCGAAAAAGTCAATAATCACCGAGGCGTTCGCCGAAAGACAAGCAAGAGTAAGAACCATAAGCAGAAATAGTGTTCGTTTCATACATTCACCCCAGGCCACACAAAGTTTGTCGCTTTTGAATTCTTATGATTATACCACCCTGGTAATACAGCCTGCTGTAACGTACTCACAAATAAATCAGAAGGAATTGCACTCATTAGTAAAGAAAATGGAAGGTGTATGCCAACTCATTTGGTATTTGGCATTAGAAAGTGTACAATATTACTCAGATCCTTGCTGCATCAATTTGATAAGGAATCCCTGTCGGCTTTTTGAGAGAGGTTATATATTTGACATGGATTCTGTAAACGTGATAAAATCAGAGTAGTGCTTTTGTGCGTTTGTGGTTCATAGTCCGGAATGCTTTAACGATTTTGCTGATATTGTTCTAGAAATATAAATTGTTACAAACAAACGCTTCTTAGGGGGTGTTCAAGGTGGCAAGACGGTCTCGTGTTCTTCTGATTCTTATTCTGTTTATTGGCCTTGCTTTTCTCCTGACTGGATGTCTAAAAAAGATCGATGTAACTCTTACTGTTGCTATCCAGGGCTTAGGGGAAACTGATCCTGACGTAGGTGAACACGTTTTCAAGTATGGGACTACCGTGACACTTACAGCGACGCCAGCAGAAGGCTATTATTTCGACAAATGGGAAGTTGAGGGTCTGGGAAGCTTTAACGAAAGCGTTAAAGAAATCATGTTGAAAGATTCCATATTGGCAACTGCTTTTTTTGATAAGGAATCTTTCAATATAATAGCTTCGGTTGATCCCGAAAATGGCGGCACGGTAACAGGTGCCGGTTCATATCTTTTTGGCGACACAGCTTCACTAACAGCTTTAGCTGCTGAGGGATTCAAGTTCGTTGAGTGGACTGAGAATGGAGTATCCATCGGTTCAGATAATCCGCTCGAATTCGTTGTCAATGCTAACAGAGCTTTCGTAGCACACTTCCTCCAGGAGTACAATGTTACTGTTAGTGTCATACCTGAAGAAGGCGGAATGGCTACTGGCGGTGGTGAGTATGTTTATGGAACTGAAGCCACAGTGGTAGCCACTCCCGCAGACTGCTACGACTTCGATGGCTGGTTCG
>NZ_DIXC01000075.1 GCF_002435945.1 Mesotoga sp. UBA6090 | reverse complement strand
ATACTTCAAAATCATATTTCTTCTTCCTCCCACGTCTCTTTGTGAAATTGCTTCTCTCATTCTTCTTAGAATAACCTCTCCTGAGTATTAATGACGCATAGCTCCGGTTGTACTCCGCTACTCCAATAAACTCGTCAAGAATTCTACTCTTCTCCTTCTTTTCAGCCTCCCTGTACTTCTTTGAGTATTTCTCAATCAATCCAGTCATGTCTATTCTCTTCATCTTCGCATCTACCTCTTTCAACTTGGCATTCGCGAAGATTATCCCCTTGATCCTTACCTTTCGAGTAGTTTTATTTTTGATGCAACGTTACCCTTTTCGAGTAGATTATTTGTGATGCATATCGAGGATTTGACATGGTAGACGACAAAAGTGTAGAATCCTTTTATACCAGCGGGGAGTTGAGTAAATGATAGAGTTCAGTTTTTCCTGGATAAATGCATATTCCTATTATTATAACAACAGAAGCATTTGCTTGTGAGTGATAACTCCGGGTAAGTGCTTCTTGCATTTACTCCGGATGAAAGATACGAAAGGGTCTCCAATCCGGAGACCCTTTTCTTTTTCAACAGGAATGTGGGGTGGTGAAATGGTAGTCGTTCTTAAGAGAGGTACCGGTGAAGAGGAAATTGAGCAAGTCGAGTCTCTTTCAGAGAGTCTGAATCTGAGCTGTCATGTTTCCAGAGGGATGGAAAGAGTAGTAATAGGTGTGATTGGAGACGACAGGTATATGTCGGTGGAACGCTTTGAGGCTCTTGAATGTGTTGAGCAGGTCGTGCGTGTTCTCAAGCCTTTCAAGCTCGTATCGAGAGAGTTTCACAGTAAAGATATTTCAGTGGAGATTGGGGATTTGTCGGTAGGAGAAGGCAAGTTCATAGTCATGGCCGGTCCTTGCGCGGTTGAAGATCGACCTATGATAGAAGAGAGCGCCGCCTTTCTTTCGGAAATGGGAGTCAGGATAATCAGAGGTGGAGCCTTCAAGCCGAGGACTTCACCGTACTCTTTTCAGGGACTCGGAGAGATTGGTTTGAGATACCTGAGAGAAGCCGCAGATCATTATGGCCTCAAGACAGTGACCGAGGTAACCGGTGAAGGGACGCTTGAAGCTGTCTGTGAAATGAGCGACATACAGCAAATTGGCGCGAGAAACTCGCAGAACTTTCAGCTTATACAGAAGGTGGCCGAAAAGAGTAAGCCTATTCTTTTGAAGAAGGGTTTCATGAATACGGTCGAAGAACTTCTTCTTTCCGCAGAGTACATCGCTTCGAGGGGAAATATGTCGATAATACTTTGTGAAAGGGGAATCAGGACCTTCGAGACAGCCACTAGGAACACGCTGGACATCTCTGCCGTACCTCTAATAAAGCTGCAATCGCCTCTGCCGATCATCGTTGATCCAAGCCACGCCTCCGGGAGAAGAGACTTGATAATACCACTCTCTAGAGCCGCTCTGGCGGTCGGAGCCAACGGTATCGAAGTTGAGGTTCATCCAAGGCCGGAGAAGGCGCTTTCCGACAGCAAACAAAGTCTCAGTTTCGGCGAGTTTGAAAAGCTCATGAATAGTCTCGAAGAACTGGCCGGTGCCGCCGAGCTTTCGCTCACTTGATAGGTTGGGAGGAAAAGATGAGATTGCTGCCTTCAAAGAAAGTTGTCGGAGAAGTTGTTGTACCTCCGGATAAATCGATTTCTCACAGGGCTCTGATGATGTGCTCTATGTGCAGCGACGTTAGTGTCGTTCATAATTTACTTGAAAGCGAAGATACCTTTAGAACGTTTAGAATGATCGGTGAACTTGGAGGGAGCTTCAGAGGTGGTTTCGACAGAATGGAAATATCTTCGGCTTCGTGGAGAGAATCGTCTAGGCCTCTTGACTGCGGGAATTCCGGGACTACAGCTAGACTGATGGCCGGAATTCTTTCGGGAAAGAGAGGTTTTCACGTTCTCTTTGGAGATGATTCTCTGTCAGGCAGGCCCATGAAGAGAGTCGTTACCCCTTTGAAAGAGATGGGGGCAAGCATATCGGCTCGCCAGGATTCACTTCTTCCAATGTGCATATCTGGAGGAGAGCTAAGGGGATGTGAACATTCTCTCTCAGTTGCCAGCGCTCAGGTTAAGAGTGCGATTCTGCTGGCGGGGATTCAAGCGGAAGGTACTACGGCCGTTACTGAGCCACACTGCAGCAGGGACCACACAGAGAGGCTCCTCCGCTCAATGGGTGCCAAAATTAGTGTGATTCAGAAGAGAGTTGAGGTAGAAAAGAGCGAGCTTCTACCTGTCCGGTTTTCGATACCCGGCGACATCTCTTCGGCCGCCTTTCTGATAGTTCTGGCGGTTCTTCATGAAAATGGCAAGGTGACGATTCGAAATGTCGGACTGAATCAAGGGAGGACCGGATTCCTAAGACTTCTCATGAGTATGGGTGCAGACATCGAGCTGGAGATTGAAGAGAGCTTGCCAGAACCGGTTGGCGCAATCGTGGCCAGGACTTCCCGCCTTAGAGGAGTGGATGTTGGAAGTGATTTGATTCCTTCAATGATAGATGAGCTTCCGCTGATTGCGCTTGCCGGAGCTTTTGCGGAAGGCACAACGACTCTCAGAGGGGCCGGGGAGTTGAGAAAGAAAGAGTCGGACAGGATATCCGTTACCGTTCAGAACTTCAGAAGAATTGGCGTAGAGATCCTTGAATATGAAGATGGTTTTAGCGTTGAAGGTCCTCAAAGAATAACGGGAGGCAAGGTCGACTCTTATGGTGATCACAGGATTGCGATGCTTTTCTCAATAGCCGGACTGCTGAGCGGTGAAGGAGTGGAGGTAGGCGATTCGAAAGCAGTCGATGTTTCCTTTCCGGGGTTCTTCGAAACACTCGAGGAGGTTTGTCAGTGAAGTTATGCATAATTGGACATCCAGTTTCCCACAGTCTATCGCCGGCCATTTACGGACGGTTTTTCGAAAGAATGCGCATCGATGCAACGTACGAGGCAGTTGACATTCTTCCAGATGAATTCGCAGAAAAGATAGCTTCAGTTGTTCAGCATTTTCACGGGTTCAACGTTACCATCCCTTTCAAGGAGAAGGTTATCGCTTACGTGGTCAGCCAGGTTGAACCTCCGCTCTCGGCAGTAAATTGCGTCTTCGAGGGAATGGGGTATAACACGGACTGGGTCGGTTTTGGTAAGCCTTTGCTCGAGAGATCGATAGAGGAGCCTGTAATGGTTATTGGAGCCGGAGGTGCTGCGAGGGCAGTGATTTTTTTCTTGAGGAAAGCGGGCGTGAAGAGGATAGAACTCTTGAACAGAACGCTTTCCAGGGCGCAGAAGATCAAAAAGGAGTTCGAGATGCCAGGGCGGTTTGAAGTTGGTGTCTTTCCAATTGAGTCAATCAGAGAGGTTGCTTCGAGGAGCATGAGTATAGTTAACGCTTCCTCTCTTGGAATGAATGGAGAGGAAACGGGGATCACCTCTAAAGAACTGGACGGCAAGAGCCTCGTTTACGATCTGATCTACTGGAAGACGCCCTTGATCGAGCTTTCATACAACTGCGGAGTGGAAACCGTTCTTGACGGAAGACAGATGCTGCTTCATCAAGCTCTCGAGAATCTCAGAATATGGGGTCTGCCTTCAGGCAAGGTCTTCGAAAAGGCGTTCTGGGAAGTGATGCAATGAAGTTTACCGTAGCCGGAGACTCTCATGGCAGCGGCGTCTTCGGGCTTATCGAGGAGTTGCCCTCTGGTGTTTCTCTTTCAATCGAAGAGATAAATAAACAGCTACAGCGAAGGCAGAAGAGCTATGGCAGGGGAGAGAGGATGAAGGCCGAGCAGGACAGGGCAATCGTGAAGTCTGGTCTGTGGAAGGACCTTACGACTGGTGCCCCTCTTCTGATTGAGATAGAGAATAAGGTTTCCAGTGCCGAGAAGAGCGTGAGAAGCATCCCAAGGCCCGGGCATTCCGATTATGCTGCGTGGACGAGATACAAACTGAATGATCTGGCGGTTTATGCAGAGCGAAGCAGTGCGAGGTGGACTGCAGCACTTACGGCTATCGGTTCGATCGCGTCTCAGATTCTTCAAGAGCTTGGAATTACCGTGTGCAGTTCAGTTATAGCGATCGGAAACGTCAGCTGTGAACTCCCCTCATGGAGAGAATGGATTTCGAGGGATCGTAGATCTTCGGTTTTTTGCCACGATGAAATCGCCTACCGAGAGATGTTGAAGGAGATCGATACGGCAAGGGAGCTTGGGGAAACCCTTGGGGGAAGATTCGTTGTAATCGCCGATGGAATACCGGCGGGGACCGGCGGATATGGCAGTCTCTTTGAAAGACTCGATTCGAGAATCGGGAAGCACTTCATGGCGATCCCCTCCGTTAAGGGAATCTTCATTGGAAATCCCGATGTGAGGCTTCGAGGAGGCGCATACCACGATAAGCCCTACATTGAAGACGGGATAGTTTTCAGGAAGACAAATAACGCCGGCGGTGTCGAGGGTGGGATATCAAACGGCGAACGAATCGTTGTTGAGGCAAGCGTGAAGCCGATTCCTTCCTTGAGGAGGGGAATCTCTTCCGTCGATCTGAGCGACTTGAATGAGACAAGGACTCCTTACGTTCGTTCCGATACTACGGCGGTTCCGGCGGCTGCAGTCGTAGGAGAGTCTATGCTCTCGCTCTTGTTACTTGAGGCGATTCTCGAAAGATTTGGAAATGGTGATTTCTGCTCGATAAAAAGGAGGGTGAAGGATGAGAGTGTTCCTCATTGGGATGATGGGTTCGGGGAAGAGCACGATAGGTAGAATCCTCTCTTCCGTTCTCGATAAAGAATTCATAGACATGGATTCGGAGATCGAAAGAGTTAAGGGGATGAGCATAAGCGAGATTTTCGAAAAAGAGGGTGAGAAGGAATTCAGAAGACTGGAGAAGAACCTTCTGAAAGAGCTCGTCCGGAGCGACGAGATTGTCGTATCGACGGGTGGGGGTCTAATACTTGATAAGGAAAACCGTCAGATATTGAAGGGAGAAAATGCCGTCTATCTCAGACTTCCGCCAGCAGATCTCTACAGAAGGGTCAGTGTGAAGGGTCGCCCGCTACTGAAGGAAGGCAAGGAGAGTATCTTCAGAGTTTGGGAAGAACGAAGGGAGCTCTATGAGCAGTTCCCGTCCGTTGATACTTCATGCCAGACCCAGTGGGAGACCGTTGCAGCGATATCTATGAAAATTCCCGCTGGTGAAAGCAAAACGCTTAGTAGCGGTTCTCACCCTGTCTCAATATCACCGGGTGGGTTCAAGTCCATAGGTAGGATGCCGAATACGATAGTCTCAAGAAGGGTTCAGAAGATCTTTTCCGAATGGATTCCCTCTTCGGCTTTTTCCATAGATGACGGTGAAGAGGCAAAGGGATTTCGTACACTCTTTGAAATCTATGAGTATCTCATGGATCGAGGAGTTTCTAGAAGTGACATGGTGGTCGGTGCGGGTGGAGGAACGGTAACAGATCTCGTTGGATTCGCTTCCTCGACATTTAAGAGGGGTGTTCCAATAACCCTATATCCGACGACGCTTCTAGCTCAAGTAGACGCTTCAATAGGCGGGAAAAATGGGCTAAATTTCAAAGGATGCAAGAATGTAGTCGGCAACTTCTATATGCCCTATGAGACCATCATAGATCCAGTCGTAACGCTTTCGATGGACGAAGGACGGTTTGAAGAAGGTCTGGTAGAGGCCTTCAAGATATTTCTCATCACGGGCCGATGGTATGAGAATTTCAAGAGCCGGTGCAGAGACTTGAAGAATAGGAATCTGGGCGCGCTGTGTGAGATGCTGGAAGAAGCCGTAAAGCAGAAGAATAAAATAGTGGCGCTTGATACGCGTGAAGCAGGAATAAGAAGAATTCTGAATCTTGGTCACACATTGGGACATCTCTACGAGCCATTAGCCGGAGTCTCGCACGGCATGGCGGTGGCGTGGGGTCTGGAAAGGGAGATGCACTACTTCGCAAATCTAGGTCTTGTAGATGAAGGAGTGTACAGAGAAGTATCGGAAACGCTATCCGAAATCGTCGATCTGGATTTCCCACAGCTACCTGTTGAGGATGCTCTAAGACTGCTTAGAAATGACAAGAAGGCGATGACCTCGGAGAGCATGGAGATAGAGATACCCCTTGTCAGGACCCCCGGTTCCTTTGAATTTGCGAAGGTAAGACTAGATGATTTGCTGGCCGTGGTCGTATGAAAATACTCATATTGAACGGGCCTAACCTGAATATGCTTGGGATGAGGGAAAAGAGTCTGTATGGTGACTTCACATACAATGAGCTTTGTGAAACCGTCGAAAGAAAGTGCGTTGAAAGCGGGGCTTCGAGTGAGTTGTTCCAGTCCAATCACGAAGGGGAGCTTGTTGACAGGATTCATAGCATTGACTATGATGCAGTTGTTATAAATGCCGGCGCACTAACTCATTACAGCTACTCCCTAAGGGACGCGCTTGAATTGTTTAGAGGGATCAAGATCGAAGTACACATCTCAAACATATTCGCTAGAGAAGAGTTCAGAAGCAAGTCGGTGATCTCTCCTGTATGCAGCGGAACAATCGCAGGACTTGGATTGCAGGGATACTTGCTTGCCATAGAATATGCAGTTTCACATCTCAATTCGTTAACGGATCGGGAGGCGACAAAGTGAAAGCAATAAGGGGAGCAACGTCTATAGAGAAAGATTGCCAGGAAGAAATTCGAGACTCAGTGATAGAGCTTATGGAGGAGATATTCAGTAGGAATGAGATCACCGAACTGCACTCCGTTATATTCACCGTCACAAATGACATAACATCTTGCAATCCAGCAACTGCTTTTAGAAAAGTGTTCAATCAAAGCGATGTTGCGCTGCTGTGCCTCTATGAAGCCTCCTTTGAAAACTCTCCAGGGGGGATCATCAGAGTGCTTCTCCACTGCGAATCGGAGACGAAGAATTTCGTTTATCTGCGACGAGCTAAAAATCTCCGGCCCGACAAAGTACAGGCAGGAGACTCGAAGGCATGAAGGCCCACATCATAGGAGCGGGTTCGATCGGGGGATCGATTGCATTGAGGCTTTCCAAGCGCGGCCATAGGGTTTCGGTCTTTGACCAGAATGTTGTGACAACAGAGATGCTTAGAAAGAAGGATCCGAGCATTGAAGTATCCTCAGATGCCTTTACGCCGAGGGACCTGAGCGTTATCGCACTACCCATGAACTCCGAAGAAGAGCTGCTACTGTCTGCCGATTTCACCGGCCCGGTATTTGATGTCGCGAGCGTGATGCACCCCTTCCAGGAGATAGCTAGACTCAGGAAGATAAGATTCATAAGCGGGCATCCCATGGCCGGCAACGAGCATGTAGGTCCGGGAGGCTGGAATGAATTCATGTTTGATGGCCGCACATTCATGCTATGGCCGGGAGAGTGTGCGACAAAGCAAGACGTGGATCTTGTACTGGAAATTGTCGCTGACCTCGGTTCTATACCAGAATTTCTATCTCCGGAAAAACACGATCATATCGTGAGCAGAGTAAGCCAAGCAGTCTATTTTCTTTCTAGGGCCGCATTGAAGCTCGGCAAAGATGTTGAGAAGTATTCTGGCCCCGGTTACGATTCAACGTCTAGACTTGGAAGACAGAACATGGATATGGTTCTAGATATGGCTAGATTCAATGGTCCGAATATTGCGTCTTCATTGGAGGAAGCAGAGAGATATTTGTGTAGTATCAGAATTGCCATCGAAATGGGAGATCTTGATAAGTTGCAGGAAATCATCTCTATTCGCTAGTAAATAAGGGTGAGGATAATTGAACCTTCCAAACCAAAAATGGTTCAGAAAAGTCAACGGTAGTTTCTGCGAAGATTCAATTTCACAACTCCAAATAGGGTCGTTTCAACAATCACAAGTCTTTTGTCAAGAGTGTAATCTCATCGCTGCCCGAGAGCATGATTACCGAATCTAAAAGCTGTTCATCGCCGAAAAACCTTTTCCTTTCAAAGAAACGCGCTTGCCCGTTTGGAAATGGGCTTCTGACTCCAGACAACACCTCGATTCTCTCATATTTGCGACGATTTCTTTCAGCGATAACTTCATCAATTAACTCTCCCCTGAAATCAAGCGGCTCATCGGGAGAGTTGTATATGCAGCTTATGAATGCTGTACTATCGTCCTTCGGTATTGAATAGGGAGAAGAAGAGGAAGGGATCATTTCGCAGAAGGCTACAGGTCTCTCACTGGCATATGAAACAAAGTCAGAAACCTTGTCTTCTCCCCGGGAGCATCTGTACCAGTTAATTTTCTCCTCTGTTCCTCTACCGGTCCCATTGGTACAGATATTACACGTATCCCTCAACGACTCTCGTGAATAAGGCCTAAGACTGTCGCACTTTCCGGGCGGTTTAACAACCGTTTCATTTTGCTGAGCTACTGTTCTCATACCAGTGACAATCTCAACAATAAAACCAGAAGGGACAAGGCCTGCGATCATGAAATTTCCGTGAACTAACGAAAAAGGAAAGAAAACGGGATTATCTGAGCTTGCTTCTACCAGATTGAGTTCGGTCAGTCTAAGTCCTAGAACACGGGCCGCACTTCTTGCCTACAGCAATCCAGACTGATTCCAGGACATTTGTCGTCAAAATAATGGACTCTTATCTCTTCGGTAGTCATGCAAACTCCATATTATTTTCTTACAAGAGTATAGACTAAGTCTCTCGTCACTTCTTCTCTAAAAATGTAGAAACCAGCATTTCTCAACCACTGATCGTACCAGCTCTTCAGTGGTTTGAAATTATAGTTACCATTGTCATCTATGTACTCACCCACAACCACTGGGAGACCACTTTTCTTGAGAGAGTCATGCCTGGTCCTTGCCTCTTCCTCTTCACTGACTCCGGTAACGATAAGTCCAACACCGCTAGTCTTGACAGACCTTACTATTTTCAGAAGGGTCCTTGACCACAACTCCGGGTGAAGTCTCTGGAGTATTCCAACTGCCACGAACCCTTCAAATATACCAAGCAAGTTGAAATCGGAGAATCCGATGTTCATTATTCGGACACCCTTTGTCTGTTTCACGATTCTATTGCAGGAAACACCCACGACTCTGAGATTCATATCTCTCAGCAGAGGCCAGAGATCCGAGGAGTTACATCCAAAGTCTGCGATGATATTTGACTCTTCAAGAAAGCCCGCCATTCGAAGTACGAAATCCTGCAGTTTCTCCTTCTCTATCTCGAAGGCGATAGGCGTTTGCTCAAGCGTTTTTTCTCTATATTCTTCAAGCCATTCTCGTCTCTGCAATCTACTCACCTACTATAGAGATTGTATCTGAGCATGTAAGATAATCAAACAAAAGTCTTGACTCTCACTATCAGAAGTGGTAGTTCATTTTCACCTCTTCTGTTTTCGACTCTCCAAAGCTAAAGGTTACTTTAGCGATGAAAGAGAGGAAAGCATCTTTTTCTGCTTCAAAATTGACTCTTCTTGCTAATCCCTGCAAATCGTCTGGCGGTAGGAAGAGTATCTCTCTGATATTCTCTCCTTCGACTACCTTCACTGTGGCTTCAGAGATTTTCATTTCTTCATCTCTACAATCATGAGTGTAAAGCTCAATGGAGTAGTGGACCTTGTCTGTTTCTAGAAGCCAAGCATGCCCTGCAAGCTCATATTGCTGAAAACTGTAGAGATCTCGGGAAATGACAAACTCACTGCTCAATCTCTCTTCCCCGTCTTCTTTAATCCTAATCTGGCCATAGTAGACTCTTCCGGGCGAGAGTTCAATTTCGGTGGTGAAGACCCCGTTCTCAAGTTCCAGTTCGTAAGAGCTGACCTCTGAGGTCTCATCGATTACGTTGAGAAAAACCTGACTCACTTCGGTGAATTCAGTAAGCGTGAAGGAGGCTTTGAGCACTGTTTTTTCTAGACTTACTGAGGATCTTGCGAAATGAATTGACTTGACCATTTCCTCAGATTTCTCGATGCGGTTCCGAACGTCATTGACAACGGAATCGAGAGAGGCAACTCTCGATTTGAGAGTGAAAAGGTCGGTACGGACTGTCGAAATCTCTTCCAAAAGTTTGTTTGATGTAATAACGGTTGTTGCGAGATTAACGATTGCAGCCGCCGAAATCAATACAACCAATAACCAGGCGTTGCCCTTACCCATAACATCATCTCCTACTGAGTATTCACCCCGGCAATACGAATAATATCACGATCGCCGTATCATCACGACTCTCTCTTGAGTAGATTTAATTATGATGCATTACGACAAGGTCCAAATTCTGTTGCTATATAATTGGAGGGGAGGTCTGAAAATGATTATTGAAAATGTGCGAAGACTGAGAGCAGAACTGCCTGATTATGTAACCATAGTTGCAGCTTCAAAGACAAGAACGGCCGATGAAGTTCTTCAACTTCTAGATAGTGGTGTGATAGATGTCGGAGAAAACTATGTTCAAGAGGCGGAAGAAAAGCATCATTTGATCGGCGACAGAGCAAGGTGGCATTGTATAGGTCACTTGCAAAGAAACAAAGTCAAGAAGGCCGTCGAGATATTTGATCTCATACAGACTGTGGATTCGCTGAAGATTGCTAATGAGATAGACAAGCGATGCGCATATATAAACAAGAAGATACCAGTAATGATAGAGGTGAACAGCGCTAGAGAGGACAACAAAGCCGGAGTCTTTCCAGAACACGTTCTGGAACTTATTACTGAGATTTCCCCTCTCGAACATATTTCCACAGTAGGTCTTATGACAATGGGTCCGCTGACAGATAAATCTGAGGAGATCAGGCCTTACCTGAGGCTAACAAGAAAACTGTTCGAAGAGATCGCAAAACAGAAGATAGAGGGAGTAGATTTGCAATATCTCTCCATGGGAATGTCTAGTTCCTACAGAGTAGCAGTTGAGGAGGGATCTAATATGGTTAGGCTTGGAACAATTATCTTCGGAGAGAGACAGTAGAACCCAAAAATCTGCACTGCCAGCAATAGAGGAAAGATGAAATAGACTCTGATCAAATGATCATAACTATTTGTTGTAGATATCACAGTAAAACCAAGACCTCGAATGCGAAAACTCGTCCGTTTGCTATAGAAGTAAGATATTCATCAGGCGCTGCCAGTATTCTTAAGCAGTTCCAATCCTATTCTCATTCTCTTCGTATCAACATCCAGAACTCTCACCTTAACGATTTGCCCAACGCTCAAGACTTCAAGAGGATCCCTCACCCTTGTGCCCATTTTGCTCTTGTGAATCAACCCGTCCTGTTTCACCCCAATGTCAACGAACGCGCCAAAGTCTACAACGTTGCGAACAGTTCCTTCAAGTTCCATCCCTTTGGATAGGTCCTCCATGGAAAGAACGTCCGTTCTCAGGATTGGTTTTTCAAGCTCTTCTCTAGGATCAAGGCCGGGCTTCTTTAGCATTTCCACAATTTCTCTCACGGTGATTAAGTTAAAGCCTCTCTCCCCTGAAATGGCTTCCATATCAATTTCATCAAGTATTTTGGGAATCTCCTCTTTTCTTGTGAAAAGTTCTTCCGGGCTCAGATCAACACTCTCGAGGATAGCTCTGGCAATTTCATAGCTTTCGGGATGGACCGAGGTACCGTCCAAAGCTTCAGATCCACTGATTATTCTACAGAAACCCGCTGCCTGTTCGAAGGCCTTTGGACCTAGACCGGAAACCTTCAGCAGTTCCTTTCTGTTCCTGAACGCTCCGCTTTCCGTCCTGTGCTTTACAATGTTCACTGCGGCTCTAGAATTCAATCCGGATATGTACTTGAGCAAATGCTCCGATGCAGTGTTTAGATTGACGCCTACCAGATTCACGACGGACTCGACCTCTCTGTCTAGCGTCTTCTTCAATTCCGATTGATTGACATCATGCTGGTACATGCCGACTCCAATAGCTTCCGGGGGGATTTTCACGTATTCAGCCAGTGGGTCCTGAACTCTCCGCGCAATCGAGATCGCTCCTCTTGTAGTTACGTCTTCGTTCGGGAACTCCTCAATCGCAACTTTTGAGGCCGAGTAAACCGAAGCACCCGACTCTGTTACAATCATGTATTTGACGGGAAGTTTGTGTTCCTTTATCAGCCTGCTTACAAAGACCTCTGTTTCCCTTGAACCTGTACCGTTGCCGATAGATATGAGTTCGACCTCTAAGGTATTTATGGCCTGAACTACCTTCATCGAAGAGCCGATGTAGTCGTTTTGAGGTGGGGTTGGATATATCACATCATGATAGAGAAGGGAGCCGTCCTTCCCAATTACAGCCACTTTGCATCCGGTTCTGTAACCCGGGTCTATACCCATTACGACTTTTTCGCCAAGAGGAGGCTGGAGAAAGAGATCCCTGAGATTTCTGGCGAAAACATGAATCGCCCTTCCTTCAGCCTCTTCCTTTATTATGTTTCTAACTTCTCGCTCAATTGATGGCATGAGCAATCTAGAATAGGAATCGGCCGAAGCTTCTACCAGTTCTCCATAGTAGGCAAGATAGTCTTTCCACCCTATCAAGTCTCTTAGAGAGGGCAAAATATCGAAGGGCAACTCGAGCTTCAACGAGAGAATCTCCTCTCGTTCTCCCCTGAAAAGTGCCATGATCTGGTGAGCGGCCAGTCTAGAGATCGGTTGAGAGAAATTGTAGTAGTCCCTGTAAACTTCCCGCTCGTCCTGCTTATCTGAATGAGAGCTTTTGATTGTCCCTTTGGCCTTAAGTTGATTTCTCAGCCTTTCC
Source organism: Mesotoga sp. UBA6090 (assembly GCF_002435945.1). Classification (NCBI taxonomy): domain Bacteria; kingdom Thermotogati; phylum Thermotogota; class Thermotogae; order Kosmotogales; family Kosmotogaceae; genus Mesotoga; species Mesotoga sp. UBA6090. The sequence goes on along the minus strand of NZ_DIXC01000075.1, from coordinate 10,202 downwards.
CTCACGGATATCTCCTGGGAAAACTCTTCGGCAAGAATATCCCTGGCTCCTTCTAGAGCCTCTTCTATCTGAAATATCCCTTGTTCGGCATTGACAAACGTAACGATAAAGGTTTCGTCCTTGATCCTTGAAGATTTCAGGAAGTCTGCCAGAGGCTGGAGCCCCTTCTCTCTGGCTTTATCGGCTCTTGTTTTCTTCTTCGATTTGAAGGGAAGATATAGATCTTCGACAAGCTGAAGATTCTTCGCATCCTTGATTTTTGCTTCAAGTTCATCGGTCAACTTGCCTTTTTCTTCGATTATTCTGAGTACTTCCTCTTTTCTTGAGCGAAGCTTCTTGGCATACTCAAGAGCATCGGAAATTTCCCTCAACTGTATCTCATTGAGTTCACCGGTCTTCTCTTTTCTATACCTTGCTATGAACGGTATCGTCTTTCCTTCTTCCAGTAGTTCCACGGCGTTCTCAATTTTCCATCTTGGTAGAGCTAATGAGTTGGCGATATCCGTAACTATTTCATTCATCCGAAGTAACCTCAAGAACTGTCTTGATTGCTTCAATAGGAAAGGTTCCATAGGCAGTTTCGTTTGAGAGGACGATTCCAGCGAATCCTTTCATCTGGATGTCCTTTAGGTGGCATAGTTCGCTCCTTGTAGCAAAGGGGTGGTCAACCATGTGTTCGAGAACCTCCCCGGCCATCAGGACTGGTTTGTAGAGTTCATTAATGTTATCAGAAAAGTAGCTATAGAAATCAACAAGCCCTCTTGCGCCTAACTGCGCACCAAGATCTCCGCGGCATAACCAAATTTCGTCGCTTGAAGATGAGATCTCTCCTACTCTGGGAAAAGGGAGCTCTCTTTCGATTTTTGAAGTCACCGGTCTTCCGGAAAGGTCTTTCAATTCGATTACCTCGCTTGGACTTGAAACAAAGGAAAGGGCGTATCTAACAAAATCGTATTTCCTTGTCGCAAGAACGATATCGGAATCTCTTGAAGAGAGCTCAATCTGATTTATTGGGTGGGGCGATATATTCATACCCTTTGATGCTCTTATGACTCCGCCTCTCAAAACTATAGCTCTTGCGTTGTCTGCTTCCTGTTTCAGCACCTGGAGTTCAATTCTGCCATCTTCTATTGAGATCTTCATTCCCGGAGAGAGATATGAAAGGGTCCGCGGATCTATAGCGATAGCCTTAAGATCCGAACACTGACTGCCAAGAGTGACCTGTTCTCCCGCCTTTATTTCCATTACTGGCTGATTCCGCGACAACCTGAGCTTTGCACCCTGTAAGTCAATGTAAAGAGGAAGAGAGCAGGTATCCTCGTAGTATGAGGTAAATTTCTCGAGTTCCTCTAGAGTGACATGCGAAGAATTGAAGCGTATTGCTGTCGCACCGGCCATTTCTACAGATTTTAGAAGTTTTCGGTCATTTATTGTAACAACAATTGAGAATCCGTCCATCTGGATCACCTCTACTAGAATTATAGCAGCAACGGGATTTGAGAACTTAGCATTTTGAGAAAGAAGAACCTAGTTGAAATTGACAGATGAGCTTCTAAATGAAGGCTCTAATCAAAGAATCGTACAGCAGTCGGTAACTCAAGTGCTGGAAACTACTTCATCAAAGGTGGGAACTAGATAAGTCCTTCAGCTATGCATTCCTCAAGAGTCTTTACGATCTCCGAATCATATAAAGTACCGGACTGAGACTTAAGCTCTTCGAGGGCGTCTTTACAACTCATAGCTTCTCGGTAGGGTCTTCTCGATGTCATCGCGTCGAATGAATCGGCGACGGCGACGATTCTAGCCTCCAGAGATAATTCGCTACCCTTCAGCCCATCGGGATAGCCCGACCCGTCAAGTCGCTCGTGATGATGCCTTATTATTTCTTGAGTCTCTTCAAGGAAGTTCCCCTTCACCATCTCGCAACCAGTAACTGGATGAAGCTTGATTATCTCGAACTCCTCCTTACTCAATCGAAAGGGTTTCTTCAATATTGAATCGTCTATTTCAATCTTTCCGATGTCATGGAACAAAGCTCCCATCGCAATAACTTCTTGTTTCTCTGGAGGAACGGCAAGTTTTCTTGCAATTGCCAGAGAAACATCTCTCACTCTCTTTCCGTGGCCATGAGTGTATGAGTCCTTAATCTCCACTTTGGAAAGTATATCCTTCATCACCGCCATATTATTGCTTATGTATTTGAAGAGCGGTCTTGAAGATACATGAAGCAACCTAACGTTCGTTTGGGGTTTTAGTTCGACAGGGGACTTGAGATTGTGGGCATAAAAGTAATCTCCAGGTCCTAAACTCACTTCTTTTTCGGAGTAATTGCACGAAATGGTTCCCTCTATGATGTAGTAGAATTCAAGCAAATCCCCATCCGGGAAGGTATCCAGAAAAGTTATAACACCTGAATGCAATTCGTAAATCGAAATTTCCACACCGTCACCGTGGGCCAAAAGAGAAAGTGAGGAGTTCTTCTGAACAACTGTCTCGATCGTTTCGTTAGCTTTACATACTTTAAAACCTTTCATCTCTTCCCCCATTGAAGCCGACAAAGCAACCATAATAATCATACAGAGTCTATCACATAATGTCATGGAGATTTCAGTTAGTCAGAAAATGCCGTAGTTGTCTACGGCATTTCATACTGATGATAGTTAATGGTGGTTCGATTAGTCATCGATTATCAGAATCGGATCGATCAAAAAGACCTTGTATCCTAGCCTCACTGGAACATAATAGCAAATTGCCTTATGTCCTAGCTCACCGATTTTTGTTATGGCACTCTGGGAAATCAAGAACGCTCTCTCAGCAAGACTGTTTCCGAGATTGTCTATTAGAGTCTCATAGGCCACCAATGACATGCCCTTCTCTTCGTAATGCTGCGTGAATTTCTCGGCCTTCTGAACTGCGGTCTCGATTAAAGATTCAATCTGCTCGTTTGCCGAGTCGGCGATGTCCTTCGCCAATTCAATCGACGAACCAATCGCAGATGACGCAAAGGACAATACGAAGAGGAGTACTAATGCATAACCCAATACTCTTTTCATACTAACTCTCCTCCTTTGAATTTCTTCGAGTGTATTAATCATATCATATAATCTAATGATTTCAAATATGCGATTGAAATGTTGGAAAGAACGTGGAAGCATTGCACTCAGGAAAACGTTTCAGGAATCCAGTATATGCTATTCTGTAATTATTGTTCATTTGAGAAAGAAAGAGAGGTGATCCTTGTGAGGAGGTTTATCGATTTGACCAGAGTTGTCGAAGATAACCAGCCGGTGTATCCTGGTGACGATCGCACAAGGTTAAGCAGGTCGAGAGTCTTGAACGAAGACGGATACAACAACCACAGACTTGAAATAAGTATGCACTCGGGAACCCATATAGACGGCCCACTGCATCTCACCCAATCGGATCTCTATATCGATCAGATCGAGATCGACAGACTTATATGCAATGGAGTCCTCCTTGACGTGAGGGGAGAGATAGAGATAACACTGAAGCCGCAGTACGAAGATGTGGTCTCTGAAGACTCGATTGTTCTTTTCTGGACTGGACGAGATTCCTTGTTCGGAAGCGAGGACTACTTCTTGAAGAATCCATATCTGACTTCCGAAATGGCTGAATTTCTGGTAAGGCGTAAAACGCGAATGGTTGGCTTTGATTCATCTTCTCCGGATCGATACCCTTACGATATCCACAGAATTCTCTTCAAAGGAGGCTGCTTCATCGCGGAAAATCTCGTTGGTCTCGAAAAGCTGTCGGACTCAGAGGACCTGGAAATCTTCGCAATTCCGCTCAAGATTCATGCGGATTCTTCTATAGCCCGAATCTTTGCCGCGGTTAGATAGGAGAGAAAGCCCTTGAAGATTCAGATAGTCGGCAATAGGGGAGTATTGTTTACCTTTCAGGGCGGAGACTCCCCAATGAATGGAGAGACGTCCGTCTATTTGATAGAAGGCAGAGATCACTTTTATTTATGTGATACGTTTCTAGGGAATAGATCTATGAACGTTGTTAAGAATCGAATTAATGAAAGTCCGAGAAAGGATCTTGTAGTCTTCAACTCACATTCGGACTACGACCACATCTGGGGAAATGGAGCATTCGACGGATGCGAAATCGTCGCTCATGAATTTGCAAGAAGAAGAATGGAAGAAAGATGGGACTACGATTTCGAAAATATGGAAAGATTTCGTGACGGAGATGTTGTAAAGAGACTTCCCGGTATCACCTTCAGCGATAGACTAGTCTTTGAAGATGACGACATAGAGTTTCGTTATATGCCCGGCCACACTCTCTGTTCTTCGGTATGTATCGACAGAAGGGATTCGGTGATCTTCGTAGGTGATCTTGTGGAAGATCCTTTGCCACTAACTCTCTGGAACGATCTGGTCACCTTTACGGAGAGCTTGAAGACTGTACTTGAATTATCATGTCGGACCGTAATTTCCGGGCACTCCGGTATCGTCGCTGAGAGTCTCATAAGAAAGAATCTGGAATATCTGAAGTCTCTTTTCCTTGGTGAAGAAGTAGATGTTGAAGGAGGCGAAGATACACATTCCTTCAACACAAAGTATCTCGAGTTTCTGCATTATGAAGATATCGCAAGAAAATTGCTTGGCGAGAAGTTTGACTTCGAGCAGTTCAAGAGAGAATTTTGGCAGATGCTCGGAGTAGAACAGGAGTCTCTGAAATTTGAATCGACACTGATCCGACAGACTCCTTCTGAAAGACTTGAAGAGATCTGGCCACAATATGAAGAGCGGTTGAAAAACAGAAAGGCTTTGGAATGAAAGAGAGTAGGATACTGAGTACCGTACGAATTCGATGTAGGTGAAAGGATGTTTGGACTTGCGATTATTCCTTTAATTATCGGCATCACGGTGGTTGTGGGACTGGTTATGCACTTCACGATTGCAAGGTGAAACGAAAGTAGGTTAATAAACCAGTAGAGGTCTTAGTTTATACGGGTTAAGCGAACGCATTTCTTGATTTATTTGCCATGAAGGGCATCTTTCTGGTGCCTTTGCTCTTCCATCTTAAACTGCTGCCCCTCAAACTGTCGGAGCGATTGAAGGGCAGCTTGATCCAACAGTAAACCTACTCTAGTGGCATCTCGAATCTGCAGAATCCCCTCTTCATTGATCGCTGGGTTACAACCCTTCCGAGGCCGTTTGAATCCTGCTGTATGTGTCTTCGCCCCAGACGGCAGAGAAACGATTCTGGGAGTAGTAGACCGCAGCCTGTTGGAGCAGCCCATCCTTGCAGGGTATCAAAATCTGGACACCGTATTTCTGGGCGAGCTCGCCGATTATTCCAGCTTCGTGTGCTAGAAATTCGGTTTCCATGAATGATCTCGCCGTGTGCAGTGCCTCGAGAATCCAGCCTCTTTGGTCTTCGCTCAGTCTCTTCCATGTGGTCTCGCTAATTGCCGGGTTTACCGATTCGATCTGATGGCCGGTGAGTATTAGGGTCTTTATCGAATCGATGCACTCTTGAGCTGTAACGTATTCAAGGAGCATTTCCGCGCCCGGAATCTAGCCGCAGCTCATTGCATCTTTGAGAGTGCTCTGACCCATATGGACAGGAGATGCACCAAGAGCTCTGCAGGCGTCGAATGAGCCTTGGTAACAGTTAGAGCAGAGTCTAAGTCCCTCAAGTTGAGAAGGATCTTCGATACCGCTTATGGTTTCGTTCAAGAAGAGATGATGACTTCCACTGTACCAGTTATCGAGCACCCTAACTCCGGAGTTTGCCGCGGCTCTATCGAGAAGCTCTGCCATGATTCCACTATCCATTGCCTTGTCCATGTGCTCCACGTCCTCGAAGAGATAAGCGGCGGAGAAGATCGAGAGTTCAGGAAGAAACAGGAAGTCGGCAATCGTACACAGGCTGCAGCCAAAGGCCATTACTTCCGTTCCGTTGATTGCACCGGAAAGAAGTTCTTCGGGACTGTGGTTATTAGTATGAAAGATCCTGACGTAAATGACGCCTCCGCTGAGAGTGTTTACGGTGCTTGCGAAGACCTTCATAGCTTCAACTTTCACATCATCTACGGGAGCGGAGTTAAAGGCGCTTATGAATACGCTGTACTCTCCTCTTCTTCCTCTCCTTCTCTGTAGAAGCCTCTCGCCTCCATGTTTTCTAGAGTAACTGCTTCCAGATTATCCGGATTATCCTTGATAGGGGGGGACATTTGCTGCGAAGTTGTAGAATTCGAGCACTTCTTCTTCCCCTTCCGGGTAGAATCCTCTCGCTTCCATGTTTTCTCTTTTCAGGGAATCTTCTTCGAATGTCTCTTCATTAAAAGGTTCGTACATCTCGTCTATCGGTTCTTCGGAAAAGACCGATCCACCAAGCAGTATTAGTGAGACCAAGAGAAAGACTGATAATACCTTCATTCTTCTCATGTGATCTCCTCCTTGGGCCAATGAGGCCTCTTATCGGTTCGATCGCTTTATGTAAGGACGATATATGCACTTCCTATCGCTTCGAGAGTATATACCCCGAATGAGCAACTGAAGGGGTACATTTGCTTCTAAGTTGATGGGAACACTTAAGAAGAATCCTGTAGACAGAATTCGTTAGCGATCCATTCTTTGCACGCCTAACAACTGCCGTAGATTAGTGTATTATGTTAGCAGGTGTCTCTGAGATGGAGGGTTTTGCTTGAGATTCAGAAGTTCCGAAGAAAGAGCGAGGGCGATGGGGACTATGAAGATCCCTTCACTTCTGGTAGGTCTTTCGATTCCTTCGATTATTGCAATGCTTACAAATGCCATCTATAACTTAGTTGACACATTCTTCATAGGGCGGATAGGTACAAGCGCTGTGGGCGCAGTTGCGGTTGCCTTTCCCATATTTAACCTTATAGGGGCAATTGGCCTGACGTACGGTGTGGGAGCCGCTTCATATGTTTCGCGTTTACTGGGAGCCGGCGAGAAGGAACAGGCAGATAAGGCCGCTTCAACGGCACTGTTTACAAGTCTGGCAACAGGAATCGCCTTTGCTCTTCTCGGATTGATGTATTTGGACCCGCTATTAATTGCTTTTGGAGCGACCGAGACAATTATGGAATACGCAAGAGAATATACCATGATAATCATTATGGGATCGATCTTCACCATGATGAACATGACGATGAATAATCTTGTGAGAGCAGAGGGCAACGCGCAGAGATTTATGGTTGCAATGGTCTCTGGAGCACTACTGAATGTTGCTCTGGATCCGATATTCATCTTTGGTTTTGGAATGGGAATAAAAGGAGCCGCTGTAGCAACAGTAATCTCTCAGTCAGTGTCTACGGTGATCATTCTCGAATACTTCGTCCGTAAGAAGAGCTTTACTAATCTTTCGATAAGACTGTTTAGATTCTCGCTTCATATATATTCGGAAATCTTCAAGATAGGGCTTCCAACATTTTTGCGTCAGTTTTTATCAAGTTTCTCGGTTGCGCTTCTTAACAATGCTGCAGGGGCCTTTGGAGATCATGCAGTTGCCGCGGTCGGGATCACGATGAGAGTATTGATGCTTGGGATGATGGTTCTTTTTGGGTATGGACAAGCCTTTCAGCCGGTCGCCGGTTATAACTACGGCGCAAAGAAGTTTTCAAGGGTCTTTGAAGCGCTAAAGTTCTCCATACTTGTCACTACAGTTTTTGCGACTTTTTTTGCCATCATTGGTATGGTTATTCCCGGCTCGATTGTAAGCATTTTCAGTAATGATCCCGAAGTAATAGATGTAGGTTCAAGAGCCTTAAGAGCGGTATCTATCTTTTTTCCGTCCTTTGGTTTTGTCATAACCTTCACGGTTCTTTTCCAGGCTTTAGGCAAGGGCTTCGCAGCGGGTTTGCTTTCGATGTCCAAGCAAGGACTGTTTTTAATCCCCGCGATTATTGTGTTGCCTCGCTTATTTGAACTTAACGGAGTCATCTATGCGCAGACGATTGCAGATTTCTTCACTCTCTTCGTTGCTGCAATCTTGGCAATGATGATAGTTAAGAAACTCAAGGCACAAAGTAAGGAACTTTCGCTGGCAGATTAGTAAAGCTGCTTTTAGAAGATTACCGGCGTATGACCATCTTTTATGAACGCCCATGACATATCCTTTGAAGTGTGTCCAATACCGATATTTCCATACCTATCGATTGCTATTAAGCCGCACTCACAGTCGAAGTATCTGGCTCTCTCTAGAGCGATGTCGACGGATTTTTGAGCGGGATACTGTTCCATGAAGAAGGCGACCAGCCTGCTCAGAGTGAGCTTCATAATCTTTTCTCCATGACCCGTTGCAGAGACTGCACCGAATGAGTCCGCGTAGGTTCCTGCACCGATAATGGGAGTATCGCCGACCCTTCCGAAACTCTTCATTGACATTCCGCCTGTCGACGTCCCTGCAACCAGTCTTTCATGGTCATCAATGGCAACCGCCCCACATGTGGAGTGGTACTCTTGTGCTTTTCTGGCCAGCGAGATGCTTTTCCCGAAACGTGTTTTTTCTCCTCTTTCAATTCTTTCTAGTTCAGCCTTCCACTGCTGATATCTGTGAGGAACAACGAGGGCGTCATCTCTGGGAAATTCCAGTACTTTAACAAATTCCTCCAGTTCGGCTCCTGCGAGCAAAACATGATCCGTCTGTTCCATAACAGCTCTAGCCACTTCTATCGGATGGAGTACTCTTTTCAGCCCAGAAACTGCTCCCGCATTCAGATTATTGTCCATTATCGCGGCGTCCATTTCAATCTGGCCATTGTAGTTAAGTACCGATCCCCTGCCGCAGTTAAATGTAGGATTCTCTTCCATCTTCGACACGGCGGCTATTACGGCTTCTTCAGAGCTGTTTCTTTCTTCAAGGATGGAGTACCCATGTATGACTGCTTCTTCTACTCCTCTCCTGTGTTCATCGAAGTCCTTGTCACTCTTGAAGCTTCCTGTACCGCCGTGTACAATGATGGTCTTCATGCCAACACCCCGCTCCAAATGGATAATTGGGTCTTAAAAGAAAAGAGAACATTCCTCGTTAACTCAAAGAATAAGAAAGCCACGAATGGCAAAAAAAAAGTAATTCCCCACTTCGATTCCATCGAATTTCCTAAGACTCAAGCAGACTCATAAAGCTTTTTGCTTGCACCAGACCTATTTCTACCGGTCCTCCATTCCCATAGCTCTGTATCCTCTTTCCTCCACTTCAAATAGCTTTTTCATTTCCTCCACACCCGTCTGTTTCTCACTCAGGATAATGAAGTTCCCTATCATTTCCGCTACTGCAACGGGTCCGACGAAGGAATTCCCAAACAGAAGTGAGTTGTTCTCGCACACTATAACTGAATAAGCTCTAGAATAGATAGGACACTCAATCGAATCCGTGACAAGGAGAGTCCGGACCTTCCTTTCGTCTGCATAGTCGACCATGTATTCTATCTCTTTCGAGTAGGGAGGAAAGGTCATGACAATGAGAACGTCAGCACTATCCATTAGCTTTATGTTAAACGAGAAGTCAGAAACCGATCCCGTTAGAAGCCATGTCGGCTTCTTCTGTAGAACTGATATAGTGTATTGCATCAGAGAGACAACGTGTTTTGTGGCTCCAAATCCGCCGAAGTAGATATTCCTGGCTAACCTTATTGACTCCACCCACTTATGAATCTCTTCTTCTATTCCGGAGAGGGTGTTCTTGAGATTGTTAATCTCATTTTGAGCGAGCAACTTCAGTTGATTTTCGATAGGAGCTCTGTCAAGATCAGTAGTCGCGATCTTTTCATACGGCGATAGCCTTCTTCTAAGTTCACTCTGGATCGCCTTTTTCAGTTCATTGAATCCCGAAAAACCGAGACGCCTAGAGAATCTGACTACAGTTGCCTTGCTCGCGCCGGCCATAGAGCTGAGTTCTTCAATGGACATGAATCCCACCTGCGAGTATTCTTTGAGAATGTAGGTTGCTATCCTTTTGTATGCTGGAGACAAGTCGTCTTTGATTCTCGCTATTTCTTCGGATACCATTGCTATCAACCTCTCGGAAAGAAATCAGTTATCAACTACTCTATGAAACTATCTTTTCATAATAATAGCATATTGAAACTATCTTTTCATAACAGTATTCGCTGCCTCTTGCAGGAAACTGAGCTGATCAGTTAATTGCGGAAGCCTGATCTCGATGCTCTACTTTGACTCAACTTTGACAGCAAAAGGGAA
>NZ_DIXC01000074.1 GCF_002435945.1 Mesotoga sp. UBA6090 | reverse complement strand
AAACGCTTTCTTGCAAGGACTGAAATGATGAACAATGCTTACGAGGCTTTCAAAGCACTCAAAATAAGACCACCGGATCTGCTCAAAGAGATTGCATATTAGACCACTGTGGTGGTACGTCTGTTTTTCTTTTCATTTTTTCCCTTGTTTGGCTGTTTGCAGATTCATTGCTGTCAAAGTTGAGTTCTACACAAGTGCAGAAACATGCTTTCAGAGAACGAAGACAAGAAAACTCAATAGCGAAATGCACAGCGGATTTTTGATGTCGGTTTGTCAAACCCATTTGCTAGACTATTTGAGAGGTGAACCTGTGTGAGAGAAAGAAAAAGCTTTGATTTTGACGAAGTGGCAATGACATATTCACAGTACAGATATCCCAACGAAAAGCTGGTAGAACATGTTTTCAACAGAGTCAGGTATGCCGACAGAATTCTGGAAGTTGGCTGTGGCACTGCTGATTACTTGAGTATCCTTTCGGAACTTCTTCATGCGCGTGGATTCGGGTTTGACATCAGCCCTTCAATGATTATGGAGGGCACAAGGAAGAATCACAGAGTTGAGTTAAAGGTCGCAGATGCAGATCAGTCCTTTCCATATGAAGATTCACGGTTTGATTTTGTCTTCAATGTCAATCTTGTTCATTACATTGCCAATCTGGAGAGCCTCTTCGAAGAGAGTTTCAGAGTGTTGCAGAATGATGGAAGCGTGCTCACAGTTACTGATTCCTGCCAGGATATTTGTGAAAGAACACTAACTTACTATTTTCCTGAAACACTTGAGATAGACAAGGCCAGATATCCTGGTAACTCATCAATAACGTCTGCGATGAAGAAAGCCGGATTTGAAGGAATATACACTACAAAAGTCAAGACTACTTTCGAATTCAAGAAGAAGCATTTCGAGCAGTACAGAAATAAGGCATATTCTGCACTAAGATTAATGTCAGAGGAAGGGTTCGAAGAAGGTATGAAAAGGCTTGAAGAGGATATGAAACACGGTCTCGTTATAGGGAAGAAAGCTTACACTCAGATTTGGGGCATAAAGATAGCTAAGAGAGATTTCGATCTCCCGACAATTTTTGCTGTAGGCTTCAATGATGAAAGTTCCAACTGAAAATCTTGGGAGGTGCATTGGTGAAAAAACTACTGTTGATTTCATTGATTTCAACTCTTGGAGTTTCAGGTTTTTCTGTTGCAGTCAGCGTCGGAATTGGCTTCAATCTAGATATGTCTTCCGGTTCGGTCGTAACCCCTTTCTTTCTGCAATTCGCGGCTGGGGTACCCCTGGTACAAGGGATAATCCACTCTTACATCTTCTCGTTCAACTGGTCAAGCCTTGTGGTTAAAGGGTTCAGCATCCTTGAACATACGTACTTAGGACTTCAAACGAGAATCCCGATATACAAGCGTCTTTACGTAAAGGGGCAGCTTTTCTGGTCCCTGAATCACATCTTTGCTGTTGCAAGTGGAGATCGAGCGATCGCAGGCACTCCTCTGTATTCAAGAATAGGATTTGGAAGCTATTTCTCAAAAGTAGGTCTGGATGGTGGCTTTGATGGATACTGGCAGCTCGATCCGGTCAGTACTGTTCCGTTTGCCAGGCCATTTATCTCCGTGGACTACACCTTTTGACGATGGCTTTCTTCGTTTGCTCTCAATGCGGGCGCAAGTACCCCGCTGAATCGAAAGCCTTCAGATGCGATTGTGGGGGCGTCTTGGATTTGGAATACGATTCGCGCTTTCCTGTTAAGGAGATAGAAAAACGCCCTCCCAATATGTGGCGCTATCGGGAGGCCCTTCCGATAGAGTTTGATCGGTCTATCATATCTATGTCGGAAGGTTTCACTCCATTGATCGAAGAGGAAATATGCGGACGGAAGGTGCTGATTAAGCAGGACCATCTCTTTCCTACAGGTTCCTATAAGGATAGAGGGGCAAGCGTGCTCATAAGTTACGCCAGAGAGCACTCGGTTGAATCAGTTGTTGAAGATTCGTCGGGAAATGCGGGATGTTCGATTTCTGCCTATTCTGCCAGGGCAGGCATATCTTGTGAGATATTCGTTCCCGAACGGACTTCAGCGGGAAAACTAGATCAAATCAGAGCATACGGTGCCAGGTTAAGGTTGATTAGGGGTTCCAGAGAAGATACTGCGAGATCTATTCTCAAAGTTGCGAGTGAAAGGTTCTACGCAAGTCATACTTACAATCCGGTCTTTCTTCACGGAACAAAGACTTTTTCTTTCGAGATTTGCGAGCAACTAGGCTGGAAGAGCCCAGATGCGATTGTTCTTCCAGTGGGAAACGGGACCTTACTTCTTGGAGCGGCGATAGGATTTTACGAAATGAAATCTGTGGGAATAATCGACAGTATTCCAAAGATTGTTGCTGTACAGTCGGAGAACTGTTCTCCGCTTTTGCAGGCGTTTTGCATGAGGCTGAAGCATCCAGTGCTGGTAGAAGCAAAGCCTACGGTTGCAGAGGGAATTGCAATTGAAAGACCGGTAAGAGGATCCCAGATACTTAGAGCAGTTAGAGAAAGTGGCGGATTGTTTCTTGGTGTCTCAGAAATGGAGATAAAAGAAGCCCGAAGTGAAATGTCCAGAAGAGGTCATTTTCTGGAGCCAACTGCAGCGGCAACAATAGCGGGACTGAAGAAGTACATAGCTTTCTCAGATCCTAGTGAGTGGATCGTATCTGTGTTCACTGGTCACGGGCTCAAAACAGGATGAGGGCAACACAGATCCTCCATGTGAAAAGAATTGGGGTAAAATGCGACGGTCTCTCTTCGACAGTCAAGCTATCCTTCAAGGGAGCATGACCTACGATGTTTCTTCTTGAAGACCGGTAAGATAGGACTGTTGCTCGAGGGACTGACGGTTTTGGATCCCAGTTGTGTGAAGCTTGACAGATCGAAATCAACTGATGGTTTCAAAAGTTCTTTTGTGAAATAAGTCTTTAACATCAAGCTATGCCTATATTGCGTTGACCACCTGACTCACGGGTTATATAATCAAAGTAGGAGGTGGTTAAGTTGTTTTGGGATCCAACGTTCATAATTCTTATTCCCGCAATTATCTTGGCAGCTTACGCCCAGTTTCTTGTTAGCTCGCGGTTTTCTCAGTATTCGAAAGTTAGGTCTACCTTCGGGTTTAACGGCACTCAGTTAGCCAGACAGCTTCTTGATAACGCTGGGCTTTATGACATTAAGATAGAGAGAATAAGAGGCAATCTTACTGATCACTATGATCCAAAGAAGAGGGTTATACGATTGTCAGATGCAACTCACAACAGCACATCGATAGCGGCCTTGGGAGTGGTTGCGCATGAAATCGGCCATGCAATTCAAGACAAGGAAAAATATGCACCGTTAGTTGTTCGCAATGCAGTGGTACCTGTTGCACAGATTGGCTCTTCTCTCTCCTGGATTATCTTCATAATTGGGCTTCTGATGGTATCACCGATTCTAATTAGAATCGGAATCGTTGTCTTCTCAGCCTTTGTGTTTTTTACGCTGGTAACACTACCGGTCGAGTTCAATGCGAGTTCCAGAGCTAAGCAACTTCTTGCATCTATGGGAATGCCTTCGAAAGAGCTGAAGGGTGTGAGCTCCGTTCTGGGAGCGGCAGCGATGACTTACGTTGCGTCTGCCGCTACTTCGATTCTTCAGTTACTCAGAATGCTGGTGTTGTCGGGTGCTGGAAGAGATTGATTCAGGATGCTCGTTCCATAGCATTACAGACTCTGTCATTCTTTGACGCAAACGGTTACATTTCTTTCAAGAAGGTGGAGATAGCTCTCTCCACCCTTTCTTCAAAAGACCGATCTTTCTGTATAAACTTGATCTACGGAGTTCTGAGAAAGAGAATCAGAATCGACTATGAACTTGCTCGTTTCTTACGCAAGCCCAGCAAAGTTCCATTGGCGGTGAGAAATGTCTTGAGGATGGGGGTATTTCAGATCCAATTCCTGGACAGTGTACCTGAATACGCATCAATAGATTCTTCAGTGAACCTGGTGGGAGTAAAGGAGTTCAGAAACCTCGTGAATGCAGTTCTCAGAAAAATCGCAGATTCCGGTCCTTCGAGGGAGCAACCGTTCAATGTCACTTATTCCCACCCGGAGTGGCTTGTGAATTATTGGAGGGATGTGGAGTGGATAGAAAATCTTGAAGAGCTTCTGGAGTACAACCAAACACCTCCAGTACAGACGGTTATCGCTTCGGGCCGAGAGGATGAATTGGTCAGAAAGGGGTTTGTCTTTGATAGAAGTCAATACTCGGATCTTATTAATGTCTTTCAAAGAGGCGATTCTATGGACAAGCTCGAAAACGTTGATGAGGTTGAGTATATCCTTTCGGGAGTGGGTGTCCCAGTAGCAAAGCATAGTGGTAGCCTTACGGGAAGAATAAATTCTATGCCTTGGCTTTTCCATTCTCTGGGCCTCAACGCCTTTACAGCGGCTTTTCAGAAGGCGAAGGAGTTGCTGAGAAGCTTTTCGAAAGAGCACGATGATTTTATCTACTATAGCCAAGCAATGACCGAGGAGGAGAACAACAAGGCTCTGAATTCTTTGAGTGATTTCCAGCCGGTTAAAATGGAAGAGTTCTTCACAAGACGAGGAATTGCTTCTAAATTCGACGGCAGCGGCTACTGGCTGCAACCATGGAAAGCACCACTTGTCAGTTATGTGGCCAGGCTTAGGAGAGCAAGATGAAAGACATTCTTTCGCTAGGTCTTGACGAGCTGAGAGATCTGATGCTTTCTATAGAAGAATCTGCTTTTAGAGCTAGCCAGATCTTCAACTGGGTCTACAAGAAAAGAACTCTGAGCTTTTCAGAAATGATGAACCTTCCCAAGGGTCTTCGAGGAGAACTATCAGGATTACTGTACTTCCCACCAATGGAGGTGGTTGAAAAGCAGGTTTCGAAAGACGGTACAGAAAAGTTCTTGTGGAAACTCGAAGATGAAAATCAAATTGAGTCCGTTGTTTTGAGGCATCCTCGACATGTTACTTTCTGTATCTCTTCTCAGGTAGGTTGTCCTTTGAACTGCTCTTTCTGTGCAACGGGAGCGGGAGGCTTTTCTCGGAACCTTTCGACCGGTGAAATTGTCTCTCAGGTAATCCATATGGAAAGAGCTGTTGGCAGACCCGTCGACAACATTGTCTTCATGGGAATGGGTGAGCCCTTTCTCAATGAGAACAGTGTATACAAGGCAATTGATATCCTTCATGATCCCAGAGGCAGAAATCTTGGGTTTCGGCGTTTCACAATATCCACCGCTGGAATACCCGAAGGAATAAAGAAACTTGCCGATTCAGGAATGGAAATCCGACTTTCAGTTTCACTTCACAGCGCCAAAGATGGTTTAAGAAGCTCGTTGATGCCAGTAAATAGGATGCATTCATTAGATTCGCTGAGAGAAGCACTTGTGTATTATCAACAGAAGACTGGAAACAGAATTACCTTTGAATATGCCTTGATAAGTGGAATGAATGACACAGTCGGAGATGTTGCACAGTTAATCAAATACCTTCGAGGAATTAAGTCTTTTATAAATATAATACCTGTGAACCCTTTCAATCCGGACTTCGAAAGACCTTCAGATCAGAAAGTTGCAGATTTCGAGGAAGGCTTAAGGGCCGTTGGATTTGAGAGTGCAGCAAGACAGGAAAAAGGCACAGACATTGATGCCGCTTGCGGCCAGTTAAGGCAGAGAAGAAGGGGGTAAGGCTTGGAAAGACGAAAAGGAGTAGTGGTTAGATTCGGAAGCAGGAATATGGAAGTGGTGGACAACGAGATAGGCGGGAGGCTTGTGTGCACGATGCCAGGTCGGTTCAGGATGCAGGGGATTAGACCGATTGTCGGTGACCGAGTTGAATACTCTTTAAGTGGTACCGGGCAGGGTCGAATAGAAAGTATTCTCCCCAGAGAGACGGAGCTTTCGCGTCCACGAATCTCGAATATCGAGCAGATATTGCTAGTACTTTCATTGAAGAAACCGGCAGTTCAAAATCTAATTACAGATCGTTTCCTGGTTCTTGCCGCGTATGTTAAATTGCCTGTTATTATAGTAGTCAACAAAATTGATTTAATTAACAATGCGGAATTCGAAGGATTTTCAGAAATCTATGGTGAATACTACGAAATCTGTCCAGTCTCTTCTAAGAAAAGAATCAACCTTGATCGTCTCCAAGAAGTGTTGAAAGGTAAGATAAGCGTTATGGCCGGCATGTCAGGAGTGGGGAAGAGCAGCATCCTCAATTCTCTTAACCCGGGACTTAAGCTCAGAGTCTCGGAGATTTCAAGGGGTTCGGAGAGGGGCAGACATACCACCTCTTATGTTGAACTCCTGCAATTCGAGTTTGGAGGATTCATAGCAGATACTCCTGGTTTTGCAAATCTTGAATTGCCCGAAATTGTTCCAGAAAGCCTGGGCAAGTGTTTTCCGGAAATTGCCCAGGAACGGGGAATGTGTGCATTTTCAGATTGCGTCCATGTGGATGAGCCTGGATGCTACGTCAAGGAGCTTGTAGAAGCAGGTTCCATTCACAGTAGTCGCTACGAGAGTTATTTGATTATGTATAATGAATTGAAGGAAAGAGAACTAGAGAAGGGAGGACGAAAATATGGCTAGAATCTCTCCCTCGATTCTCGCGGCAGATCTTACTGAACTTGCCAGTGAAGTCAGAAGAGTCCGCGATGCTGATTACTTGCACATAGATGTTATGGATGGAGTGTTTGTTCCAAATATAACTTTTGGGGTGCCTATCATGGAAGCCCTGGGAAGACTACATCATCCTCCACTTGACGTTCACTTGATGACAGAGGATCCTTCTAGATACGTGCGGGAGTATGCCGCTTTAGGCGCAAAGAATCTGCACGTTCATGTTGAAGGTAACTATCATCTTCACAGACTTCTTGGACAGATAAGAGAAAGCGATTCAAAAGCATTTGTCGTTCTGAATCCATCTACGCCTGTATCCTTTCTTGATGAGGTTCTTTCGTTTGCTGATGGTGTGCTGGTTATGACCGTAAATCCTGGGTACACCGGCCAAGAATTCATACCCGAAGCTGCTAAAAAGATTGACATTCTAAATCGTATTCGAAATGAAAGGGATTTGAAGTTTGAAATTGCAGTGGATGGAGGAGTGAGCCTAGACAATGCTCAAGACCTTGTAAATAGAGGCGCAGACATCCTTATAATGGGTGCTGCAGTGTTCAGATCAGAAAATCCGTCTATGGTTGTAAAGAAAATCAGGGAGCTTAGAAGGTGAAGCTCTACTTAGTAACTTCTAATGAAAACAAACTGAAAGAGGTGCGTCTCATTCTTCCTGCAGGATTTGATGTTGAATCTATTGAAACAATCGCTCCAAAGAAGGATATCGTTGAAGATTCAGCAACCTTCTTCGGAAATTCACTGAAGAAGATCGAAGCTTACAAGGATCTTGGAGTACCACTTCTTGCGGATGATTCAGGACTCGTGATCGATTCTCTTGGAGGATTTCCTGGAGTGAATTCTGCGAGATTCATGGAGAACAGTCACTACTTGACAAAGATGCAGATCATTCTTGATAGAATGGTGGACGAAGAAAACAGAGCAGCTCGATTTGTCTGTGCTGCCCTGTTTTATGATCCTTCAAACGGCGTTTTGGTTGGAGTTGAGGGAAAAGTCGACGGAATTATTGCAAGGAAACAAAGCGGTGAAAGTGGTTTCGGCTATGATCCGATATTTGTTCCCCAAGGTTATTCGCAAACGTTTGGTGTTCTCGGGGATTCGGTAAAAAAGGAGCTTTCACATAGAGCTAAGGCATTCAAGAAGCTCTTTTCGCTTGTTTACCTTTATACCGGGAAAAAATAAACAAAACTATTCCAGTAATAAGTAAGATTACTGAGACCGCTTTGGCTGTTCTCATATCGGTTTGACCTATGTAAAGGCTATCTAACCTCAGGCCTTCAATGAAAAATCTCACAATAGAATAGAAGACCATGTAAAGAGCGGTTACTTCTCCATAATTCTTTCTCTTCCCCAAATACCAGTATAGTACAGCGAAAATGGCTACATTTGCCAGGCTTTCGTAGAGAAAGGTTGGATGGAAGTATTCAAATTCGGAGTAACCCGGCATCCGGTATCTTAAAGGGACGAACATCTTCCATGGGAGATCGGTGGGCGATCCGTATGCCTCATAGTTAATGAAATTCCCCCATCGACCAATGGCCTGAGCCAGAGGTAATACAGCTGTGAAAATATCCGTTGCCTGTAGGAATTTTAGGTTTGCTTTCTTTCTGAATGTGACGTAGAGAGATGTTACCAGAAGAGCGGCGAAAAAAGCCCCGTGAATTGCCAGTCCTCCGTCCCAGGTCCTGAAAATGCTCCAGAAATCCCCCCTGTACATCTCATAATTGAAGACAACATAGTAGATTCTGGCGCCCAACACCCCGAAGATTATGCCAATGAAGACTGCCTCAATCATGTAATCTTCCTCTATTCCTTCTTTGAGGCCCTGATGCCTTCCTAGAACATAAGCAACAATTATTGCTGTTGCAATCATTACTCCATACCATCTGATAGAAAAGGGGCCAAGACCTTCGACAATAACGGGATTTAGTATCAGCTCTCCGCTGAATACTGCTCTCAAAAAGAAAAACAGCGCAACTGCAGAGGCTGCAGCCACTGAAATTAGAACGACTCTTTTTTTCATATCAACCCCCTCTTTTTGACTTGCCAACAACGTTACGTGTAGAACAGATCTCCAATCACAAAAGAGCTGATTGCCTATTCCGTAGAAAAGTCCTCCACGGAATCACTTTCGCTGTCTTTCTCTTCCTTTTCAAGCGATGGTTCCATTTCGCTGATTGCAGCGCGCTCAATTACTGCGTCCAGAACTTTGTTTCTAATGATGGTTGAGACAATGTCTTCCTTGATGTCTTCACGAGAATTAACCATCTCTCTTGCCCTGTCGGCAGAGATGCCCCAGTACGGTGCCATTTCCTCCGCATAAGCCTCGATTTCTTCTTGTTCAGCTTTGAAGCCTTCCTTCGAAGCAATTTCGTCGATGAATCTTGACCTTTTTATCTCGTCGAAAACTCCGCTTCTGAAGTCTTCCAAAAGCTTCTCTTCGCTTCCTGCCTGTTTCAAGTAGTTATCGTAGCTCTTTTCTTTCTTCGAGTTCTCTATTGTCCTCTGAACAAAATAATCGAGCGTCGAGTCGGAGATTTCGATTTCAACAAGATCATTGATCTTGTCCATAGCCTGTTGCCTCAAGAAGTCCTTCTGCCAATTCAGGAAGGATTCCACTCCCTCCTTTTCGACAATCCGCTTGAGCTCTTCTAGAGAATTGGCCTCGGCATTTACCGTCTTTGCGAATTCATCGTCAAGATCTAGTGGACTCTTGCTGAGAACATCCAATATTTTGACCGAATAGAAGTATTCATTATCTGAGTCCTCGAACGTTCTGTGAAATTCAACTACGTCCCCCTTTGTTTTTCCAATTACATTCTTGACAATCGGTCTGTCGTCTTCAGGAGCAACGCTAAGCTCCTGAACTTTGTTTTCAGCTATTTTCTTGCCACCCTTAATTATTGTGTATTCTATCTTGACTATGTCACCAATTTTGACCGGCCCCTCTTTAGGCTCTACAATAGCGTGTTCGTTTCTTAGTTCTTCGAGTCTATTGTTCACATAATTGAGTATCACTTCATCCTTCTTGGGGATTCTAAGATCAAGGTTTTCATAGTCAGAAATCTTTACTTCGGGATCTCTGTGAAGCTTCACTTCAATTCTTGCACCTTCTCCCTCCATCTTCTGTTCGGTTATGACTGCTGGGATTAGGATTTTCTCCTCTTTTAGCTCTTCCTCGATTTTATCTGAGAGCGCCTCAAGAACCATCTCTTCAAAGCTTTCCGCAAGGAAATTTCTTACTATGTTCAGCGGTACCTTTCCCTTCCTAAAACCCGGTATTGTGTACTGCTGATTCACATATCTGGCAACGTCCATTTCTGCCTTCCTAACCTCTTCCGAACCAAAGGAAAAGAGAAACGTTTCAACATTCTCTTCTTTCTTCACGAAGTTTTTCTCCACTAGGAATTACCTCCATTCAGTTACTGGTTTTATTTATGTCGTCTAATTATATGTATCTGTCGATTTTTCGCGGTTAAAGAGATGTTATAATTAGTCTTTATTCTCACTCGAGTTCAATCAACTCGCACTTAAGATTATTCGGATCAATTATGACAACTGTCGGTCTTCCAGTTAGATAGCCGCAGCTTTCACCAGGATTTACGATCACAGGACTGGAATCCAGTCTAATATCGAGGTTATGTGTGTGGCCGTACAAAAGAAAAGAACCTCTTATTGTGTCTTTCAGTCCGAAAGGCTCATGCATCAGAATAACCCTATGTCCGTTTACCTCGATCTCCTTTGGGCCTTTGATTAGGGAGTTCCCAAGCACGCTCTTGAGGCCAAGCAATTCTCCATCATTGTTTCCAATAACCACATGTAGTTCTCCTCTAAATCGAAGTAGCTCTCGAGCAGCAAAAGGAGATACGAGATCTCCGCAATGAAAGAGAACATCAACTTCTCTGTCAATTGCGAGACTCACAGCTTCGGCTATTCTTGCCATGTTGTCGTGAGAGTCCGACATTATCATCCATTTCATGTAACTCACCTCTCAGTGATTCAATTTAGTGTTGAAAAGTAAAGGTGAATCGAATACAATTATAACTGCACGTGACCCAAGTAACAAAGGGTTTCGGATCTGGTTCCTGCGGAGGTTTGCTTGAATAAAAAGAGATTGGTAGTTCGCTTCTGCTGTGGAGGTCTCTTGAGATTTCTTTCCCACCAGGAAACCGTCACGGCAATTGAACGGACAATCAGGAGATCTGGGTTGCCCGTGTCTTTTACACAGGGATTTCATCCCAGGATAAAAGTGAGTTATTCGCCAGCAATTCCAACCGGAGTGGCAAGTCTGGCACATTATGTTCTTCTTGAAACAGATGAAGAATGCAAAGACCCCGTGAGTCTGTTGAACTCCGCCTCCAATTACACCCTAGGTGCTCTATCGGCATGGTACTTGTCTTCCGACTACAAAAGAATTGAAGACTTGATTGATTCCTACAGAATGGTTCTCGTACTTCCTAAAGAGCTCTATAATCCTAACCTCTATGATGCAGGCGTTCAAGTCACAAAGAAGACCAAGAACGGTCAAAGAGAGCACATGGCCGGAGACGTCTTTCAGGATATCTCAGTAACCACCTTGAAAACTGTCTATATGGTAAAATATTCTCAGCCAGTAGACTCAATGGTTCCAGCGGAGGAAATGCTAAAGATTATGTCGAAAGAAGGTACCGCTTCTCATGAAGGGGTAATTGTTTTTGTAGAAGAAGGACTTCTTCGTGGAAAATATACTTCAAATATTCTGGATGAAATGGGAGGGATATGATATGTCCGGTCACAACAAGTGGGCAAATATCAAGCACAGAAAGGGCGCACAAGACGCCAAGAGATCGAAGGTTTTCACGAAAATCATCAGGGAGCTTATGGTCTCAGCAAGAGAGGGCGGTTCTGATCCAAATACAAACACCTCTTTGAGAACTGCTATAGAAAAGGCGAGAGCTGCAAATATGCCAAAAGACACGATGGAAAAAGCAATCAAGAAAGGTGCAGGAGAACTCGAAGGGCAATCGTTCTCTGAGGCTCTTTACGAAGGCTACGCCCCGGGTGGTGTTGCGCTTCTCATAAGATGTCTTACTGATAATAAGAATAGAACCGCACAGGAAATTAGGCACACGCTTTCGAAATACGGCGGCTCGATGGCTGAAAGCGGGGCTGTTAGCTGGATGTTTGAAAGAAAGGGAATCATTACTGTAGCAAAAGAACAGATATCTGATCTTGAAGAGTTCCAGCTTCTTGCTATTGAGGCAGGGGCCGAGGATATAAAGGATGAAGCAGATCCAATTGAGATAGTAACCTCTCCGGACTCTGTATCAGATGTAAAGGCTGCCCTCGAGGAAAACGGCTATTCATTGTCTTACGATATGAGTTACATTCCGAGTAACACACTGAAAGTTGAGGGTTCAGATGCTGGTAGGCTTTTTAAGCTTCTCGACATTCTTGAAGATAACGACGATGTTCAGGAGATCTACGAAAATTCGGATATCGATGAAGCCGAAATGGAGGCTCTCGCCGAGCAAATGGGTTGATCCTCCCTGCCCGTTTGGGCATCATGTGGAGTGATAATAATTGCTGTCTCTTCTTGGTATTACTCTAGCTTTGATTCTTGATCAAGTGAGCAAGTATTTTGTCGAGAATGGAATGACGTATTTTCAGCGGATAGATTTGGTCGGAGGGATTTTTGGCTTAAGATACGTGAGAAATACAGGTGTAGCATTTGGCCTTTTCAAGAATCAGGAGCCTTGGCTTCTGGCTTTTATTGCAATAGGAATCGTAGTAGCTATCGTAGCTGCGTCAAGTTTTCATTCCTCCAAACTATCCAGATGGGAGTCCTTCTTTGTTGGTCTGATTGTTGGTGGTGCACTTGGCAACAATCTTGTAGATAGACTGAGATTAGGACATGTTGTTGATTTTTTCGAACTGAAGGGGTTCCCTGCGATTTTCAATTTCGCAGATATGTGCATTGTCTTTGGTGCGGTTTTGCTTACACTTTCCGTATATCGAAGGGAGAAGCGTGCTTCAAGAGATAATAGTCTCCAGTCGTGAAGACGGCTGGAGACTTGATAAGATAGTCGTTGAGAAGGCTCCACCATGGGTTTCCCGCACATTTGTGCAGCGCCAGATCAAAGAATCGAAGGTTTTTGTGAACAGAAAACCTAGAAAGCCTGCTTACAAAGTGAAGTCTGGAGAATCTATCACTTTCGAGCTTCCTGACAAGCCGGAAGTACTCTCTGTAGAACCTGAAGAAATCCCTCTTAAGATTGTCTTCGAAGATCACGACATAATTGTCGTGAATAAGGATCCGGGTATTATTGTTCATCCTCTGCCTAGAAAACAGACGGGAACACTTGTCAATGCTCTTCTGAACCACTGTATGGATCTCCAGGGTATTGGAGGTGTTATGAGACCCGGTATTGTTCACAGACTTGATAAAGATACTAGCGGTGTAATAATCGTTGCAAAGAATGATCTCGCTCATGTGTCTCTCTCAAGTCAGTTCAAAAACAGATCGACTTCTAAGGACTACATAGCGCTTGTTAGAGGCAGGACCCCCATATCAGGTAAGCTTGATTATTCGATTGCCCGGCATCCTGTGAACAGACTTAAGATGTCGGTAAATGAAAACGGGAAGGAGTCCCTAACTTATTATCGAACTCTGAAGAACTTTTCCGAAATTGCCTCCTTGGTTCTTGTAAGTCCTAAGACCGGCAGGACACATCAAATAAGGGTTCATATGAAAGAAAAGGGCTTCCCGCTTCTTGGAGATGCCGTTTATGGCAAGGCCAGAGACGATGAGATATTCGGAGTAAGGAGGCAGATGCTCCACGCAGCGAGACTCACTGTCTCTCATCCACGCTCAGGGAAGAGAATGACTTTCATCGCCTCACTCCCTTCTGACATGAAGGAAGTAATAGTAAACCTCTCTGAATTGGTGACAAAAAGATGAAGACAGCTTTTTTGATCACAAAACACGAGTTGTTCGGTTCAGTTCTTGAAATTAAGGACACGACTGAAGAGTTGAAGAGGAGAGGCTACAGAAGATGTGTGATTCTTGATTCCTCTCTATCATCCTTTGTGAAGTGGCATTCCGTTCTCTCCAGTTCAGGTATAGTGACCGTGCCCGGTCTGAGTAAGGGAAACGAATACTGGATTGCAAGAAATGAAAGTGGTTTCAGGGAACTCCTCGGTAGCGCCATTCATGATTCTGATAACCTGATAAACGTGACAGGAAAGCCTCGTAATCTAGACAGTTCCTCAAAAAATCCAATCTGGGAGTGTCGCTATCTGGATCACCAAAGTGAGAGATTTAGAGTTTACACTTCGCTTGGATCTTCCATCGAAGCGGCGGATTACTCTCTGCCTGATGAAAAGCTTTATACTGAGATTGAGGAAGATCTTAATAAATTGCTCTCAAAACTACCTCGAGAATTCTATCTGCAGAAGATAAATCACGTTTTCCCGGTGCGATCATCAACGGAAGAGTTCTCTTCCCTTTTACGAAGAATCCTTGAATCGAAGAAATTGGAAGGCAGCTACTCTGCAAGGCTTGAAAGAGAGCTTTCGGTGATTCTTGCCAAAGATATTCAAGATTATTTCATGACGGTTTCAAAGATAGTTGAGATTGCAAAGAATAATAACTGCTGGATAGGTCCCGGAAGGGGGTCAGCCGTCGGTTCTCTTGTCAGTTATTTGCTTGGTATAACCCGCATTGATCCAGTTGAGGAAGAGCTTTTCTTTGAGAGATTTCTCAGTTTGAAGAGAAATGATCCACCTGACATTGATCTTGATGTGGATGATAAGTCAAGGCAGAAACTGCTGAATTTACTTAGTGAGCATTTCGGCCAGGACCATTTCTGCCTGATAAGTACTGCTTCAACTTTCAGTTTTAAAGGAGCGGCTCGCGAAATTGGAAGGAAGCTTGGAATCGATGGACAGAGAGTATCGAGACTAATAGAATGGAGCAAGGAGGGGCAACGGTTTCCATATGCATTTGAAAACGATGTCAATATGAAACAATTGTTTGAGATGTCGAAGCTAATCGTTGGGCTCTATTCAGGTTTTTCGATTCATGCGGCCGGTGTGATTCTCTCCGATACTCCTCTCACGGGACAGATTCCTCTCAGTTCCAGTGATAATCTGCCGGTTTCTCTCTGGGATATGGATTCGCTTAGAATTGTTGGTTTGCAGAAAATTGATCTTCTCGGTTTGAAAAACCTGTCCCTCCTGAAAGAAATGACAAAAGGTAGAGAACCATGGGACTACCCAACGAATAATTCCAAGACTTATGAAACACTTGGGAGAGGTTACACTGCGGGAGTATTCCAACTCGAAGCACCTTTTGCGACAAGGGTCGTCAGGTCGGTGAAGCCAATTTCGTTAAGAGACCTATCGATCTCCATAGCGCTTAATAGACCTGGTCCAATCAAATCCGGAGTGACAGAGCGTTTTCTAAAGCTCTCAAGAACTCCTTCAGAAATCGAGAAGATAAAGAATAAGGTTCCTGTCTTGGCTGAAACCGGTGGACTTCTAGTCTACCAGGAACAGGTCTTGAAGATTGCTGCAAGCATGCTCTCTCTAGAAGCTGATGACGGTGAGCTCCTTAGAAGAGCTCTTTCCAAGAAAAAGAAAGAAGTTGTCGATGGACTGCTGCGCAGTTCGCCTGTCTACCGTGAACTTCTTCCGGATAGAAGGGAAAAGCTGTACTCTTTCCTTCTCAATTTTGCTGGTTATGCCTTCAACAAATCTCATAGCCTTAGCTATGCAATGATTTCGTACTGGTTAGCGTATTTCAAAGCAAATCGTCCCGGGATTTTCTATCCGCTTATTTTGGCCGAACTTCCCCATAGCGGCCTGCCGCGTGTCGTTGCAGAGATAAGGGATCGGGGTTTGAAGCTATGTGCAGGAAATGAAGCTTCGGAGAGTTCCGGTTGTGTATCTATTTCCATTCCGAGACTCTTGAATAACCATGAACTGAAACCTGTTCCTTCTGAGGATTCTTTCTTCACATTTGTAAGAAACAACAGGTCGAAATACCAAGCTAGAGATCTTGAAAGGCTAATTAAAAGTGGTTATCTAGATGGTTTTGGTGAAAGAAACGAGTTGCTGAAGAAAATGAACGATGCTTTGATGGGAGTTGATCCCGAACTGAAATCTATCCGATCAGTATTCGGTTACAAGGAAGAGTCACAGGAAAAAAGGGAGAGAGACACGCTCATCGACCGGGCCATGATGGAAGTAGAGGCACTTGGCTTCAATTTTACAGAGATAGAACCACCAGATATTTCCAGGGAAGCGACTGATTTCGAGATAACAACGGCGCTTGCTTGTTTGAGAACAGGAATTGCGCCTTACAGGAGAGTAGACTATATGGGTAAGAGTTTCATTACGGACGGAAGATCATTTGTAGAGATAAGTAATCAAGTTCCTCTTCAAGGGTATGTTTTGTTCAAGAGTGGAAGACCTTTTGAGATGAAGGAGAGAATTGTGGAAGTCAACAGAGTATTCTTCGGACCAATTGAAAGAAAGTATCTTACCGATGCCACTGGAATAGAGAATGTGGTGGTCAAAACAGGAACTGCTCAGAAGGTGATACAAAAAGCGAAGCCTTTAGGCACTGATGCCGATGAGATAATTTGGAAATAGAGATTGGAGGAAATGATGGAGATCTACTTTGTGAGGCATGGGGAGACTGAATGGAACAACAGCAACCGCTGGCAAGGAAGATCAGATATTCCCTTGTCAGAGAGAGGTAGAGGACAAGCCGAGAAGACGGGCAGGTTTCTCAAGGGACTAATTCCCAATGCGGCGGCGGTCTTTTCCAGTGACCTAATAAGAGCAAGAGAGACTGCTGAAATCATTGGTCTCCATCTGGGCAAATCTCCAGTCGTCAACCCTGTTCTTCGTGAAGCAGATGTTGGCCTTTGGAACGGCCTTTGCATTAGTGAGGCTTTCGAGAGTTTTGGAAAGCTGATTGAGTACTGGCGTAAGGACCCATGGGCTGACATTCCAGACACAGAACCGCTGGGCGCAGTTCAGAGAAGAGCAATTGAATTTTTAAGGTATCTCTCTTCTAATTTTGCAGGAAAGCAAGTAATTGTCGTCTCTCACGCACTGCTGATTAGAACTGCCCTCTGTCATGCGATGGGGCTGCCGCTTGAGAATCACTATCGACTTTCAGTTCACAATTGCTCAGTGTCCTCAATTAGAGCTGAAGGAGCAGAAAGTAGAGTTCTTGAGCTGAATCTGTGGCGACATCTGGAGGATTACTAGTGGCAATGGAAGTGAGAGTTAACCTTCTACCACGCTTGCTCAACGAGGAGACTGACGTTGCAGTAGTGATTGATGTACTTAGAGCTACCAGCACTATAACGGCTGCGCTGCATTTCGGAGCTAAGAAGATAGTGCCTGTGCTTTCAGTTGAAGAAGCAAAGAAATACAGGGAGGGCAACTCTGAAGTGCTTATAGGTGGCGAAAGAGGGTCAACAAGGATTGAAGGTTTTGATCTTGGTAATTCCCCATGCGAGCTCTCCAGAGAGATTATTGAAGGGAAGGAATTGGTGATAACTACAACCAACGGAACCGTTGCGGTTTCAAGATCAAAGAAGGCAAGAAAAGTAATACTTGCTTCTTTTCTAAATCTGAGAAGCGTTGGTAGTCTGCTGAAAAAGGAAAGTGGGAGAATAGAGTTACAGTGCGCAGGTACCGACGGCGATCCTTCACTGGAAGACACTTTACTGGCGGGGGCTCTCGTTTCTCAGCTAGAAATCAGCCATTGCAATGACAGCTGTAGAATTGCCTCAGTACTTTATGAAGCTGTCAAGGATAATCTGGAGAGTTTCATTGTGGAGAATGGAGTTCATGCGAAGAGACTTCTCTCTCTTGGTTTTTATGAAGACGTAAGATTTTGTGCTAAAATCAATTTGTACGACCTGATCCCGTTTTGGCGGGATGATGGATTCGTGCGGGGGTAGTTCGATGGAATTCGTTTCTAATGCTTTTTTTGTTATAGCAATGGGTGCGCTATTTCTATCATTGATTTTCTTTGAGATTGGTACGAAAAAGGTGCGCAAGCCAAAAAGCGAAGTGAAGCCAGAAGATTACAAACCTTATGATAAGAAAGGCTGGTATTCCCTTGTTGCAGCGGGAGGGTTTCTTGCTCTGTCTTTGTTGTTTGCATTGATTTTGTGAAGGTCGAGGGGGTTGATGAAATGCCTAGCAAGCTAGCAGTCGACAACGTCGTTTCGAAACTGCCGGGGGTTCACAGCGCACGAATCGTTTACGATGAGAGCGGAGAAATGGTCGAAATTCATGTTCTGGCAGACATTTCCAAACCGGCAAAACAATTAGTTAGAGACATCGAAACAGCAATCTTCGCTTCGAGCGGGATCAAGATTGATAGAAAGATAGTCTCTATCGCACAGATATCTCTTGATTCCGGCGATGAAGAAGAGGCTTCGGTAATAAGACCTTACCAGAAGGAAGAAGTCCAAGGGTACAACTTCCAACTTACCAGTCTTGAAACAAAAGCTACGATAAGGCGGCTCGATATCACTGTAATCCTAGATTATGAGGGAAAAGAGCTTGAGGGTTCTTCCATAGTTGATGTTGGCGATGACGAGAAATACATGGCGATTGTAGAGTCTACCGTTGCTGCCATCAGAGATGTCATACCTAGTTTCAGGATTGAGTTTATTGAAAAGCTGGAATACGGGATGACGGAAATTGTCATGGCTGTGGGATCTTCACTGGTAAATGGAAAGAGAAAGAGAGAAGCTGGCGCGAGGCTCTGCAAAAAGGATAGCCTGAACGATTTCGCACTGGTCGTTCTGGAGATAATAAACAAGATCTGAATTCTAAAACACTGATTGCATAACTGCGGAGGTGCTTTGATGGATTTGTCGCACTTTGTCTCTTCTGTAACGCCCTCGGCCACACTTGAATTTAACAAGAAGGCCCTGGACCTTGCAAAATCAGGAGAGAATGTCGTGAAATTAACTGCCGGGGAACCTGATTTCCCTACTCCTCGGCCTATTGTTGATGCAGCGATCAAAGCCTTGAATGAGGGGAAAACGAAGTACACAAATGCCTCTGGAATTGATGAGTTAAGAAAGGCGATCACTGTGAAACTTCGGAAGGATAACGGTCTTAACTACTCACCTGAGGAAATTGTGGTTTCAAACGGGGGGAAGCAAGCGATTTATAACGTGCTTAAAGCCTTGTTGAACGTGGGTGATGAAGTGGTTATTGTTTCTCCTGCCTGGGTAAGCTATGAGGCTCAAATTCTCCTGTGCGGTGGTGTACCTGCAGTTGTTCCGGCAAGAATCGAAAAGGGTTTTGTGCCCGAAATCTCTGAAATTGAAAAAGCAATTACCGATAAGACACGCGCAATAATTATAAACTCTCCAAACAACCCGACCGGAGCTATATATCCCGAAGAGTTTCTTCGAGACCTGGGTAATCTCTGCATAGAAAGAGATCTTTTTGTTATTTCCGATGAAGTGTATGAGAAGCTCGTGTTTGATGCACCACATTTCTCTATTGCCTCGATTGAGGGTATGAAAGAGAGGACTGCGGTGATTAACGCTTTCTCAAAAACTTATGCAATGACGGGCTGGAGAATTGGCTATTCCGCAACATCGATGGAGGTGACCAGGGCGATTTCGAAGATTCAAAGCCACCTTTCCTCGAATGTCAACACAATGGCTCAGTACGCCGCCGTGAAGGCTTTTGAAGTCGACACGTCTTCGATGGTAGAAGAGTTTCGGAAGAGGAGAGATTACGTAGTCTCAAAGCTGGGCCAAATTGGATTGAAGTTCAGCAAGCCTGCTGGAGCCTTCTATGTTTTCATAGATATTAGATCTTTTCTTGGAGGAAGGTTCAAGAACTCAAATGATTTTGCAATCGGCCTTCTTGAAGAGCAGAAGGTCGGAATGGTTCCTGGAAGTGCATTCAGCTACGAAGGGTTCATAAGAATGTCGTTTTCGAGTTCAACCGAAGAACTTAGAGAGGGACTAGACAGATTTGACAGATTTCTGAAGACGCTTTGACTATCGTCCCGTCCAATCTAGACTCCATCTGAATGATTGGGTAAGGGACTGAACGCTCTCGAGGTCAGACTTTGATAGGTCATCAAGCATCCTGTTCATTGCATCTCTGAAGGCATACTGAGTGTTTCCCGAACGAATTTCCATAAGGCATTCTACTGTCGCAGCAAATTGGTCGGCTGCCCACACGAGTCTACCTTCATGAGATTCAAATGGATCCAGCATTCTGTATTTAAGCTCTTTGATAAGTCTATCTGGCATTCCGGCTAGCAGATTTTCGGTTACCATTCGTTCCTCAACTTGAGCTATCACTTCCTCGAAGCCCGGGACTTTTTTCTTCGTTGGAGTGATTATGTCACCTGTCATGCTTTCTGGAATATCATGTAGAAGAGCTAGTTTAACGGATTCAACCGGATTAATCACGTTGCCATTTTCCTCCTCCATACAGGAGAGAATGTACGCCGTTATTGTAACGTAGAATGAATGAGCGGCAACGGTGGTCGGTACGTTTCTGTTCAGTCTGTTCCAGCGGACGGCCCGCAGCAGAACTATCAAGGCATTTGTGTAGCGTTCTAGCCACTCAGCGTCAGCTATTAGACGATACGGTTCAAAGCTTCTGAAGGTTTCTATCCGTTGCTCCAGGTCTTTCAGCGGTCTGCTGAAGAAGTCAGGAAAATATCTGGCATGGATGCCGGCTTCGAGTTTGGCGGAGAGAAGGTCTCCGGTCTGGATTATTTTGCCTTCGATTGTATCGTCTTTTGAGTGAACCATCGAAAGGTAGAAAGGATCGTGTCTATCGTCAGGAAGGTACTGAACTATTTCCTCCACCGTTCTTGAGAAGACATCGTTCCACTTGTCAGGTGAAAGCGACTTGATCAGTACCTTTGTGTCCACAGAGATGTCGGAGAGAACGCATTTTGGGAGTTCTTTGAGAACAAGCCTCTGAAATAGTTTTTTGTCGTCGATATGAAGACCGTTGAGGCCGGCCATCTCGGACATTAGCAGACAGTACTGGGCCGAGATGAAGGCGTTCTCGGCCTCGTTGGTCCTGAGTAGAGTCGGTGTGTTGTTCCATCTATACATAGTGAAGAGATTTGTTGCCAGTTCCAGAAGTTTCACGTATCCTTGAAACACTGAGGCACCTCCCGAATGCAGTGCATTGATATATGTTGTTACAATTATAGGTGTTTGCTTGAATAAATAAAAGTCTTCAGTTGGGAAAGAGGCGGTTTCATGAATATTGATAAGTGGACAAACAGGACCTATCCCGTTTTCGATGAGAACAGAAGTCTTAAGGAAATCCTTACCGAAACTAAGAAAATTGGATTGACAACTATCATTTCGGTAGACAAGGAGGGGAGATTATCTGGGATTGCACGACTAGATGAGATTTCGGAGAGAGATATTCCCGGGTTGCTTTCAGAAGTCATCAGTGAACCTGTTTTTTACTGTCGAGATTCGGACTTTATTGAAGATGCGGCTCTGATGCTGATTGAGAGTCACGACTATATTCTTCCCGTTGTGAATGATGATTTTGTGGTTGTTGGGGCAATAGGAGTCTTCGAGATTCTTGAAGGTTTGATGGAATTCACTGCTATGGACAAACCAGGGACAAGGATTTCAATCGTTTTGGATGACAAACCCGGTGCTCTTAGAGATGTTGTGGACTTCCTTGCTGAAAGAGAAGTAAACATTCTTTCTATAATCACGTCGGCATCGGAAAGCGAAGATTCCAGGCGTGTCGTGATAAGAACCGACGAGTCTGACATAAGTATGATAGCCGAAATCCTTCAAGAACAAGGGATTCCGTTCGAAAGTATAAGCGAAGAGGAGGGTTTCAGTGTCTGAATTTGCCAGTTACCTCTTGCTAGGAGTAGTGCAAGGAGCAACGGAGTTTCTTCCCGTTTCTTCATCCGGGCATCTCACAATCTTCTCCAGTTTTCTAAACGTACCACTTGACACCGAATCGAAGGCTGCCTTTTTTGCTGTCTTGCATCTTGCTACTTTTTTTGCTGTTCTGTTGTTTACATTCAAAGATCTGTGGGCGATCTTAACTGGTCTAAGCAGGCCGGAAAAAAGAAGTTCGTCGATCAAATACATTTTGCTGCTTCTCATAGCAACGCTACCTGCGGTTTTGGCGGGGTTCTTGCTGGAGGATGAAATTAAATCTCTCTTTTCTGATGTTGCCTTCACTTCGATCATGCTTTTTGTTACGGCTGTTGCACTATTCATTTCTGATAGATTCAAAGGTGACAGAAGAATTCTTGACCTGTCTGTTGCGGGCGCGCTGTCGATTGGAATTTTTCAAGCTGCTGCAATAGCTCCGGGAATATCCAGGAGCGGCCTGACAATATTTGGCGCTCTACTCATTGGAATGATGAGAAGTGATGCAGTTAGGTTCTCATTCCTTCTGAGTCTTCCGGTAACTTTCGGAGCCGGCATTCTCGAGATTTCGAGAGTAAGTCTTCCTCTTTCAACTGTTCTGTTAGCATCTCTTCTCGCCTTCCTTATGGGGATAGTTGGACTATGGCTCCTCAAAAAACTTGTTTTGAAGCGCCGTCTGAGATTCTTTGGCATATACTGTATAATTATAGGGACGATTGGATTGATTTTTCGAGGAGTGATGTGACTTGGACTTGAATCTCCTCTTTCCCGGCAGTATCGTCTATGTGCCGGGAATGGTGGATGCCCCTACAAGTAGTTGCGCTTTGCTTGTGGAAAATGACAAAAAAATACTCGTCGACCCCGGCGGGTTTCCTTCAATTAAGATTCTGGAAGAAAGATTAGCTTCTCTGGGCCTTTCCCCGGATACTATTACCGACATAATGTTGACTCATTTTCATCTAGATCACGCATTCAATAGCATATTCTTCCCCAATGCGACAATTCATTTGCACGTCAATTATAAGAGCAGGGACTATGGTTCTTTCGGCCCTATAGTAGGATCAATGTATCTAAAAATCATTGATTCATGGAAAAGAGTCGACACATTCAGTGGTGGTGAGAAGATTATGGGAGCCATTGATGTTCTCGAATCTCCGTATCATTCCCGAGATCATGTTTCCTTCTTCCTTGAAACGGAAAATCATGGTAAAGTTTTTATTTGTGGTGATGTGTGCACCAGACAGATTCACTATCACGAAATGCGTAAAGGTATGAGATCAGATGCAGCGGCAGCTTTCGTTACTGATTACTTCGAAAGAGTCGATACTGTCATCTTCTCTCACGACCTGCCGTTATTCAAGAGGTGATTGAATGAAGGTACTTTTTGTTTCATACGAAGTTTATCCAATCGCGAAAGTCGGAGGTCTTGCAGATGTTGCTGGAGCTCTGCCAAAGTATCTTAAAGATCTTGGGGTAGAAATCGATATTTTAATGCCATTCCACAAGTCCATAGACAGGAATATAGCTTCAAAGACTGGAGAAGTCCGGAAGACAAGGTTCTTGAAGAGAGAAATCTCTTTTGAACTCCACAAGAAATCACGTCCACTTGGCAACGTAGATGTCTTTCTTCTGCGCAATGACGATCTCATGAATTCCGAGGAAGTCTATGGAGCATCGGATCTTGGGCTTCAGGCCATGAGTTTTTCCGATGCCGCGGCAGGTTTTGCTGTTGATAGGGGTTATGATATTGTCCACCTAAATGACTGGCATACAGGCTTGATGGCTGTATATCTGAAGCAGGGCAACGCAAATTGCAGAACCGTCTTTTCAGTACACAATCTTGCTTACCAAGGTACTTATGGCAGGAAATACCTCCAACTCTCAGGTATTGAGAGTCGTTTCCTCAATGGCGTCACATCAGGGAACAACATCAACTTCATGAAGGCGGGTTTAGAATATTCTGACAAGCTAAGTACCGTATCCCCCACGTATGCCAATGAAATTCAGACGGAAGAATACGGAGCAGGCCTGGAAAAGGTCCTTTCGAGAAGAAACAGAGATCTAGTTGGGATTCTAAATGGAATCGACTACTCCGAGTACGATCCCGAGAAGGATACTCGATTGTGGGTAAACTACGGTCTTGATAGTATCGAGAAGAAGAAAATAAATAAATCGAATCTGCAGTTGCTGGTAGGTCTTCCGAAGAATCGAGAACCACTCGTTGGACTCATTTCCCGTCTAGTAGACCAGAAAGGGCTTGATCTCATAGAGGAGATTCGAGGCGAATTAATGAGGCTTCCAATCCAGTTAGTTGTATTGGGAACAGGAGATAAGAAGTACGAGAAGATGTTCAAAGACCTTCAAGAGAATTATCCCGACAAAGTTGCTGTGAGACTTACTTTCGATCTTGATCTTGCGCAAAAAATATATGCGGGTGCAGATTTGTTCTTGATGCCATCCAGATATGAGCCTTGTGGCCTGGGTCAGATGTTTTCAATGAGATATGGAACTGTTCCAGTTGTTAGATATACGGGTGGACTGGCAGATACTGTGAAAGAGTATGGTCTTTCAGACCACGGCAATGGTTTCGGTTTTGTTGATTATAGTGGCGAATGCCTTCTCGAGGCTCTGAAAAAGGCTCTTGAGGTCTATAACGACGACGATACTTGGCGAGAGGTCGTGCGTAACGCAATGAAAGAAGATTTCTCTTGGGAGGCCTCGGCTGAGAACTATCTTTCCTTATATAAGCAAACATTGGAGGTCAAAAGCAATGCCTGAACTCAGAAAAGATCCAATAATTAAGAGATGGGTAATTATTGCGACTGAAAGAGCAAGACGTCCGCATGATTTCATAAATGCAAGAGAAAAAGTTGAATCTGCCTTCTGTCCGTTTGACTACGGAAATGAACACACAACACCACCAGAAGTAATGGCTTTTAGGCCAGCAGATACTGCGAAAGATAGCCCAGGGTGGTGGGTGAGGGTGGTTCAGAACAAATTTCCTGCACTGGATTCAAGTGTCGAGCCGGAGCGATTTGGCCATGGGATATATGATGTAATTAAGGGATTTGGAACTCATGAAGTGATTATTGAAACACCTGATCACAATGCCTCCATGGCAACTCTATCTTACGAGCAGATCAAAGAGGTTATCTGGGCTTACAAGGAACGTCATCAGGTACTCGAGAAAGACGCCAGAATAAAGTACATCTTAATATTCAAGAATCATGGAAGAGAAGCGGGAGCCTCACTTGTGCATTCTCACAGTCAACTTATTGCAACTCCAATAGTACCGAAGAGGGTTGCTGAAGAAATAGCAGGGTCGGCTGATTACTATCGTTTCAGAGAGAGATGCGTTTATTGTGATATGGTAAATCAAGAGGGTCTAGAAGGGACGAGAGTTGTCGAGGAAAACAGCGATTTTGTTGCCTTTGAACCTTTTGCAGCACGATTCCCCTTTGAGACATGGATACTTCCGAAGGTTCACAGCAGTAATTTTGGAGACATATCGGCCTCTCAGATCGATAGTTTTTCTGTGATTCTCAAAAACATGTTGCTGAGAATTCATAAGGCCCTCGATAACCCTCCCTACAATTTCATGTTACATACCGGGATAAAAGCTATTGAGCAGTCGGATCACTACCACTGGCATTTGGAGATTGTCCCAAGACTTACGAGGGTTGCTGGATTTGAGTGGGGCTCAGGTTTCTATATAAATCCCATGCCCCCCGAACATGCGGCCATGTATCTTCGTGAGGTAAGCATTGAGGAGGAATGAAATGGAGACGAAAGTAAGTGATGAGCTGCTAAAGCATCTGGAAGGTCTTGCAAAGCTCGAACTGAAAGAAGAAGAACGAATTGGATTGAAGAAGGACATTGAGGAAATACTGCAATATATGACGCTCCTCGATCAGGTTGATTTCGATGAAGAAGAGATGATCTCTCCCGTAGAGAAGAGTCTTGAACCTAGAGAAGACAACTTTGTCCAGTTTGAAGATTCAAAGCTCTTAATAGATCTCTTCCCTGAGCGGGAAGGAAACTATCTTAAGGTGCCGAGAATATATAAAGAAGAGAAATGAGCAACGATTCTGGCAGAAGATACGAAGAACTAGCCTGTGAATACCTGAAGAAATCAGGATACAAGGTGAAGGCTAGGAACGTTTCTTACAGATTCGGTGAAATCGATATTGTAGCTCTCAAAGGAAAGACGTTGGTCTTTGTTGAAGTTAAGGGTGGAAGCTCTTTCAGACTACCAAGGTACAGAGTAGATGAAAGAAAACTCAGGCGGTTGGAGTTTGCCGCTCAAAGATACATACTCAGCGAAAAACCCGTATTCAGTGAGGCAAGGCTGGATGTTATCGAGGTTCTGGAAAACGGAAAAGTCAACCATTTGAAAGCAGTTGGAAGGTGGTAGAGTGCTAAGAGATGGTCTAGCAATTAACGAAGAGTACAAGAGATGGCTCGAAAACTCAACTGAAGAGATGAAAGAGGAGCTAATGAGATTCTCTCCAAGTGACATTCGGGAGAGCTTCGGATTAGATTTGAAATTTGGAACGGGTGGGATGCGGGGAATACTTGGCGCTGGAACCAACCGGATGAATGCTTTCACAGTCAGGAGAGCTACTTTGGGTTTCGGACGTTGGATCTCTGAGAGATTCAGTAACCCATCGGTCGTTATTGCTTTTGACACCAGACATAAGTCTGCTCATTTTGCTGAGGTCACTGCCGAGGTTCTTTCTTCCATGGGCGTCAAGGTTCACTTGTTTATTGAGCCTATGCCTGTTCCCGTTCTTAGTTTCGCCGTAAGAGTGCTGAAAGCAAGCGGTGGTGTTGTGATAACGGCAAGCCATAACCCACCTCAATACAACGGCTACAAGGTCTACACTTCTGACGGTACACAGGCAGTTCCCAGGTTTGCAGAAGAGATAATAGAGAAAGTTGAGAAGTCAGATTTCTTCGAGAACTATACTCCTGACAAAACGTTGATTGAGAATGTTCCGAATTCTTTGCTTGAAGAATTCATAGAGACGGTGAAGAAGAATGTTTTGGGACTATGCTCCGACTACGACGGACTTAGTGTTGTCTATACACCTCTCCATGGAAGTGGGAACTATCCCGTTTATAAAACCCTTTCAGACCTAGGTCACAGGGTCAAGCGAGTGGGGGAGCAAACGCTCCCGGATGGCAACTTTCCTACTGTGAAGAGTCCCAATCCCGAGGACTTGAATGCCTTTTCTATGGCTCTTAATGTTGCAGAAGAAGCGGAAGCCGATCTTCTGATAGCGACCGATCCTGACTGTGACAGACTGGGAATAATGGTGAAGCACAAAGGAGCCTACACAGCTCTTAACGGGAATCAGACGGGAGTTATAATGACGGCCTTCATTCTTGAAAGATTGAAAGAATCTCTTCCAAAAGATCCATTCATTGTTAAGACGATTGTATCAACTGATCTTGTCAAGAAAATCGCTGCTAAATATAACGTGAAAGTGAAGGAGACCCTTACGGGTTTCAAGTTTATTGGTGAGATCATTGAAAAATCGGACGTCGAGGGAAAAGGCAGCTATCTTTTTGGCTTTGAAGAGAGTTACGGCTCACTGTATGGAAAGCACGCAAGGGATAAGGACGCCATAAGCGCCGCGGCCCTGGCCTGCACAATTGGAGGCTTTCTGAAACGGTCTGGGATGACGATGATCGACTATCTCGAAGAGATTTATGAAGAACATGGTCACTATGTCGAAGCCCTTGTGAACAAGGTTTATGTTGGAATTGAAGGCGAAGCGAAAATCGAGTCAATAATGAGGAAACTGAGAACCAGAAGACCCTTAAAGATGGGGAACGAAACAGTTAGAGAGTTCAGAGATTATTTGGAAGACTCCGGTGATTTGCCGGCGGCAGATGTGATATCCATAGAGATGGAAGATGATTCAAAGATAATTGTCAGACCTTCTGGAACAGAACCAAAAATAAAGTTCTACCTTATGGCTAGAGGTGATAACGAGGAAAAAGCGAGAAAGAGGATAGAAGAACTTAGAGAACTGGTTGAAGGGATTGAGGGCCTATGAATTATAAGTACGCACACATACTTTACCGGGAGGAGGAGTTTCTCACACCGAAAAGAGCGACTTTCGATCATAGAACGAAAACGGGTTTCATGACCACCTGGTCTACCGAGCATTCCAGTGAGTTGCTTGAGTACAAGTACTGGAACTGCCTCAGTGCATGTGGTCTTGAAAGTTCTACGAGAAGGAAAATCTCTTTCGAAAGAAAGCACAGCGATGCGAATCTTCTTTACTTCAAGTACGAACTCGAAGTCCCAGAAGCTCTCGAAGGGTACTTCGATCCGACAACACTTGAAGTGATATCGAAGAGTCTTTCTGTTCGGGAGACTACTGAAGAAGTATACAAGATGTTGAAAGATTATGAGCAGGGATCGTTAAGATTTAACGATCAGCGCTTTTCATCCTGGCTTGCTGGGAAAGTCGAACGACTGCAAATAAGCCATAGCGAGAAAAATGAACTCGAAAACTCATTGATTAAGTATGTGGAGACCATAGTTGGAAGGGTTCTCTGGACAGTCTATAACGGTGATTTGCCAAAAATGGGAAAGGATCTCTCTTCGATGGTTTATCTCTATACTGAAATGCTTGATCTGACGGCCTCGAAGTAATCATGAAGAGATTCGCTGCTGTAGTCTCATACGATGGAACTGACTTCTTCGGCTTTCAGAATCAGCCGGATATGCGGACGGTTCAGGGCGTCTTCGAGGAAGCTCTGGAGAGGATTCATAAGTTCAGTATCTCCAGCCAGGGCGCTGGGCGGACAGATACAGGGGTTCATGGATATGGACAGGTAATTGCATTTGATTCTAATCTAGACCGGTTGAGCGCCTCCACTATGAAAGATGCTCTGAACGCGAATCTTCCGTCTGACGTATATGTAAGGAAAGTACATGAAGTTGCGGAAAACTTTAGTCCCAGATTTGAGGCAAACAAGAGAATCTATCACTATTATATTTTGAATTCAAGTGAACCCGATATCTTTAGAAGAAGATTTGTCTGGTGGTTTCCCTATCCTCTCGATATTGAATCAATGAGAAGAGCAGGAAGCCATTTATTGGGGGAGCATGATTTTGCTGCTTTCAGAACCGGTAAGGACGATAGAAACCCGGTCAGAACTGTTTCCTCTATTAGAATAATCAAAGTCTCGCCTCACTTGATTCTCATTAGGGTAGAGGGAATTTCCTTTCTTAAGAGAATGGTTAGGAATATTGTTGGAACCCTTGTAAAAGTAGGTACGGGAGGCGTTTCGGAAGAAGCAGTAGCGGAATTCCTTTCCACTCGTGACAGATCTAGTCTTCCGGGAACTGCTCCACCGCAGGGACTTGTTTTCTACAAAGTGGTGTTTGATGAATTCGAAACGTAGACTCGATGAACTGTTATTTGATCTTGGACTGTCTGAAAGTAGAACAAAAGGAGCAGCTTTGATCAAGAACGGAAAAGTGACTGTAGATGGTATGATTGTTGTTAAGCCAAGCCATAAGGTGGATTCTGATAAAGAAATAGTTGTTATGGATCC
The DNA here is from genome assembly GCF_002435945.1 of Mesotoga sp. UBA6090. Classification (NCBI taxonomy): domain Bacteria; kingdom Thermotogati; phylum Thermotogota; class Thermotogae; order Kosmotogales; family Kosmotogaceae; genus Mesotoga; species Mesotoga sp. UBA6090. The sequence goes on along the minus strand of NZ_DIXC01000074.1, from coordinate 4,206 downwards.
TATAATTCCAGTCGGTCGCGGTTATTTCAAACTTCGAAAAGCCATTGACGCTTTCGAGATAAATGTTGAGGGAAAGAGAGTTATCGACGTCGGAGCCTCGACCGGTGGGTTCACGCAGTTGCTACTTGAGAAAGGTGCAGACAGGGTGCTTTGTGTTGATGTTGGCAGAGATCAGATCAGTCACCGCATAAAAGACGATGAACGAGTTGTCTCACTGGAATCTACTGATATTAGAGGTTTGACGCTTGAACAGGCCGGCGGAAAAGCAGATTTGCTTACTGCTGACCTTTCTTTCATATCAACGGTGACAGTTGCTGGTCTTCTGAGAAGTTTCTTGGAGGATGGGGGGGAAGCAGTAGTCCTTGTGAAGCCCCAATTCGAAGCTGGTCCAGGTGTGGTCAAGAAAGGATTGGTGAATTCCAGGAATGTTCATGTTGAAATTCTGGAAGCGTTTGTAAAGGCATTTCGGACCAATGATTTGTTTCCCGTTGGATTGACTTTCTCACCAATTAGGGGTAAGAAAGGCAATATTGAATACCTTCTTTATTCGGTTGTAGAAGAGAGATCATTCGAATTCGACTTCGAACGATTGGTAGAGGAAGCCTTTGGTTTCTTTGATCGGGATAGCAGTTATAAGGTTGAAGGGAGGGAAAACCCCGGTTCAGCAAAGGGTTGATTCGGGAAAGCTTGAAATTCTTACTCATTCTTTTTTTAGCACTTATTTTCTTTTCTGGAGTAATGGCACAGGAGATTTTTGATTTCGTTCCTGAAGATGTTGGCTATTTTCTTATCCTACGAGGATTGAGGTCAACAATGGAAGTTCTAAGGGACAGCACAAATTTCTTTGGCGCATATCTGGGCGATAATGGATTCGGGGCTGAAAGAGCCTTCTACGGAATAATTGATGCCGCTGGTTACAACGCAGAAGTTGATACAAGTTTCCTGAAAGATGCTCTAAATAACGATATTCTTCTTGTTGGCGAAGGCATAGATCTTTCGTTAGACGACTTGCTCATGTTCGACCCCTTTTATTTGCTTGAGAAACTCAAGCTTACGAAGAACAGAGTCTTTATGGCGTGGAGAACAACCAGTTCTTTCCAGCTTCTAAAAGCGGTTGCAGCGCTTCTTGATATGGCAATATTTGTCCAGCCTGGAGAAAATGTGAACGAGTTGAGGAGCAGTACTGGAACTCTCTTCTTTCATACCGGTGATGACTATCTGATTATTGGTGGAAACAAGGACGCAGTCACACTGGCTACGAAGACTTATTCAGGTGAAGGACGTAGATTGCTGGAATCAAACGGCAGGGGCAGAGAAGTCGCTGAAATGAGTTACGACTACACTCTTGCTGGTTACATTGATGGTGACCGTTTTCAGCTTGATCTGGGTCTGGAGTCGACTTTTTCTATTGAGAGTACGGTGGTCTTTGCGCGACCCGAAGGACATACGCTAACTGCTACAATAGTTCAGGATACACTTTTCCTGAACAATGAAGATCTTCAGAAGATGCTATCTTTATCAGACACAAAGGAATTGGAGGCATCAAAGGAGACCTTTGGGGACTACACGGTCTTCTTTCCCTCGTCATCGGTTGAGACTCTAAGAAAGGAGCTTGCTCACTGGTTTGAGCTCGATCTTGAGCCGTATAAAGAGCTGGCGGATTTCGTTGTGCTGCTATCTAGAGAGAGCATTGGTAATACCAGGATATACGGAGACCTGGTTTCGGAGACTCCCAGAGTAACGGTCGTCTTCACTAATAAGAGCTCCGATACCGACAGACTTGAAGCCCCACTAAAAGAGTGGGGAGCAATTCAGTCAGCGCATAAAGGTAGCCGTATCTACGAGCTTGAAAATGATTTCGATACCATCTACTTCATATTTTCTAGTGAAACAACGGTACTCACTTCACTCACACCAGATGAGTACTTCAGGTTACTCTCGGATGCTGAGAGTCTCAGTAACAACATCAGCTACAACTTTGTCAGGGAACTCGGTCTGGAGAAAGATATTGCACAGGGCTTCATCGATGTGAAGAAGGTATTCAAAGCTCTTATGGGGATCTCTGTGGATAGTGCGCTCTTTTATCAGCAGACCTTCATTGATAACGGCAACATGATTCACGCGCTGCGCTTTTATTGAGGTGATTCAATGGGAATTCTTTCGAACATATTCGATAAGAACCGAATACTTCTAAAGAAGTACTCTAGAGTAGTTGAAGTCATTAACGACCATGAGCAAGCCATAGAAAAATTTGAAAAGAAAGACTTTGCAAAGAAAACGGAAGAGTTCAAATCCCGGGTCTTGGAGGGTCAATCTCTTGATTTAATTCTGCCCGAAGCTTTTGCTCTGGCAAGAGAGGCCGCGAAAAGGACTGTTAGTATGAGGCCCTTCGACGTGCAGTTGATGGGTGCGCTAGCTCTTAACGAAGGCAAGATCGCTGAGATGAAAACCGGTGAAGGAAAGACACTGGTGGCAACAATGCCATTGTATCTGAATGCTCTTTCGGGCAAGGGTTGTCATCTAGCAACCGTGAACGACTATCTTGCGAAGAGAGATGCTGGCTGGATGGGTCCGGTGTATGAATATCTTGGATTACGGGCAGGATTCATTCAGGCGGCCATGGAGCCGTCGCTAAGAAAAGATGCCTATAACTGTGATATTACATACGGAACGGCCAACGAGTTTGGATTCGACTACCTTAGGGATAATCTCGTATACTCTCTTGAGAATAAGGTTCAACGCGGACATAATTTCGTAATTGTGGATGAGGCCGATTCAATACTAATTGATGAAGCTAGAACCCCGTTGATCATATCTGGTCCGGCTCAAGACTCTTCAAATCTGTACAGGCAATTTGCCTTCTTTGCAAAGCGTTTTCAGGCGGAAAAAGACTTCGTTGTTGATGAGAAAGACAGAACAGTGACTCTTACAGACGAGGGTATAGCAAAGGCTGAGAAGCTTCTGCAAATTGACAATCTTTATGATCCGAGTAATTATGACTACATTTTCCACCTTCTGAATGCTTTGAAAGCCATGAATCTCTACAAGAAAGAGGTTGATTATCTGGTTACTCAGGAAGGTGAAGTTGTCATTGTGGATGAGTTTACCGGCAGATTATTGCCGGGAAGAAGGTACTCTGAAGGTCTCCATCAGGCAATAGAGGCGAAGGAAAATGTACAGATTAGACAGGAATCGGTTACTTTCGCCACGATTACCTTTCAAAACTACTTCAAGCAATACGACAAAGTAGCAGGAATGACGGGGACGGCGGCGACTGAAGAGTCGGAGTTCATTTCGATTTATAACACGCCAGTTGCGGTAATACCTACTAACAAGAACGTAATCCGGCAGGACAAGGAAGACTCAATATACAAGACCAAAGAAGAAAAAAATGAAGCAACAATAAATGAGATTGCCGAACGTTATGAAAAAGGACAACCCGTGCTTGTAGGAACAACTTCTATTGAGAAGAGCGAGCTCTTGAGCAAAATGCTCCAGAAAAGGGGAGTTCCCCATGAGGTTCTAAACGCAAAGTACCATGAGAGAGAAGCCGAAATTGTTGCAAAAGCAGGTGAACGAAAGACCATTACAATCGCGACAAACATGGCAGGAAGAGGAACAGACATTAAGCTAGGAGAGGGTGTCGTAGAGCTAGGGGGGCTCTATGTTCTCGGTACCGAAAGACACGAAAGCAGGAGAATAGACAATCAGCTCGTAGGAAGATCTGGCAGGCAGGGGGATCCGGGAGAGTCAAGATTCTTCCTTTCTACCGAAGATGATCTCATAAGGCTTTTCGGCGGAGAACGGATGCAGTCCATAATGAATACTCTCAAGATTGAAAGAGGTCAGCCGATTGAACACTCGCTTTTAAGCAGGATTATTTTTTCTGCTCAGAAGAAGATTGAAGGAATGCACTTCGAGATCAGAAAGCGGCTCTATGAACTGGACTCAGTTATAGATCAGCAAAGAAGTGCAATCTATGCTCATCGAGACTGGGTACTGAAAGGTGAGGAAATAGATTCCAATGTCTTCGAGATAATTGAAGATGTTGTTGATCGAAGGGTGTCTGGGCTTCAGCAGCTGCCTCCTTTTGAAGATATCAAGGTCTCCTTTGGTTTCTTACCAGCGGGAGACATTGGCCGGCTCAAGGGCCTTAAGAACGTTGAGGAACTTAGAAACAATGCCCTATCGCTGCTGCAGGAGATA
>NZ_DIXC01000073.1 GCF_002435945.1 Mesotoga sp. UBA6090 | reverse complement strand
CTCCAATAACCAAGGGTCAGACCGGTTCCAAGATGCAAGTTGCAAGAAGAAGCCAGACCTCTATCTGAAAGAGCAATGATAAGTGTCATCCCGCTCTCAAAGTCATCTTCTTTCTGCCTTTTATGTCATCTGACAAAGCTCCTGGTCAGAATCTGGCTTTAGTCTTGACGAAGGACGGGTCCATGATCTTGCTCTTGGTTTTGATCTTGGCCAAGAACGAAAAACAGATCCTCGCTCTGGAACGAAGAACAAATTCTCAACGAAGGACGTTTTTTACAGCGATCAGCGTCTAGCGAACAGCGGCTCTTCCAGCGATCAGCGGGTCTTCGCTCTCTTATCGAGTAAATGCTCTCGTTCAGTCGTACAAGACTTTCTCGCGAAATTCCTTTACCAGTTCGGGTGAGTTGTTGGCAACGAGTACATTAGGACTGAAGAGGTCGAAAGGTTCTTCGACACAGCTGCCAACAAAACCTCCGGCTTCTTTGACGAGAAGCACACCGCTTGCGACGTCCCAGGGTTTTAGCCTCTCTTCCCAGAAGACATCTGCTCGCCCCGACGCAACATAGGCAAAATCGAGACAGGCACTTCCTGTTATTCGCAGCCCCCTGCATATCTTTATTGCTCTGTTGATTCTTGTGGTAATCCGCTCAAAGGCGGTCTCGGATGAGTACTGCATCCCCACATGGCTAGTGGCTTCACGGAGATCTCTCGTCTTGCTTACCCAGATCCTTTTGTTGTTCAGGTAAGCGCCTTGACCTTCAATCGCATGAAAGGTCTCCTTTCGGTTGTGGTCATAAGTAATTGCCAGCACAACACGATTCTCGGAGTAGAGAGCAATCTGCGTAGAATAATGCGGATTTGACTTAGAAAAGTTTGTTGTTCCATCAACAGGATCAACTATCCACATTGTCGACGACCTCACGTCCGGGCCTGACTCTTCACCCAGATAATCACCCTCCGGAAAGAGATCATGAAGAAATGTCCGCAGCCTGTCCTCTATCTCCAGGTCGACCGAGGTGACGATGTCCTTATATCCCGTTTTCCGTTCCACTGAAAACTCTTCCTTGGAGACCTTTCGCCAGAGTTCCGGAAGAAATGCCCTTATTCTTCTGCTGAAGGTATTGAGAAGCAGATTATCCACGCAGCTTCACACCTATCTTCTGCGTCTCTCTCAAGACAAGATCAACAAGACAGTTTATTTCTTCATCAGTCAGGGTTCTGTCGAAAGTTTCAAAGGCCAGAGTAACGGTGATGCTCTTGTATCCAGGCTCTATTCCCTTTCCATTGTAGAGATCGGATACTCTGATTTCTCCAAAGGCGGTTCCTTCAAGAGTCCTGCTTATAAGAGCCTCCAAATCTCCATACTTAACAGAGTGCGGTACCAGAAAAGAGAGGTCCCTAAAGACCCTCGGGAAAGGGGAGATCTTCTTTGCGCCGGCAAACTTTTTCATCATGCTCTCTACTAAGCTTAAATTGAGCTCTGCAATGTACACCTCGCCACTCTTGATTTCGTAGAGCGAATCGGCAATAGAAATGTCAACGGCACCAAAGAACCCAACATTCACTCCTTCGATCTCAACCGAGACGGCCTTGCCCTTTTCTAGCCAGGGAGTCGAGAAACTACTGAAAGAAGGGGTCAAACCGTATAACGAGAAGAACTCGTCAACTATCCCCTTGAAGGTGAAAAAGTCGACTACTCTCTTGTCGGAATAATCCAGCGGGTTTTCACGGCCGGTCGAGACGAAACCAAGAGCAATTGTCTCCCCCCGCTCTTTCTTTGGATCAAAAACCGAAGCTACCTCGAAAAGTTTAATATCTCTATTCTGCCTTCTGTAATTATAAGAAGTTGCAGACAAGAGATTATAGACCAGAGAAGGCCTCATAACTGCCATATCCATCGAAAGCGGATTCGCAAGATCCAAATGATCGACACTCGCATCGATTCTCGAAATCTCGTCGGGATTTATGAAGCTGTAAGTCACTATCTCATCGAATCCATATGCAACCATCAATTCCTTCAATTTCTTCTGTCTCTTCAGAGATTTAGGAACCCCTTCTGAAATTGGGAGAATTCTTGGAAGTTCATTTTCGAAATTGTCGTAGCCATAGATCCTGCCGATCTCTTCGACAAGATCGATCTCCTGCTTCGTATCGTACGCTCTGAATGGAGGTGGTGTAACTTTCCAGCCACTTTCCGTCTTCTCGGGTTTGAATCCGAGGTTTTTCAATATGCTGGTTGTCTTCTCTATCGGCACTGATCCACCCAATGTTTGGGTTATGAATGATTCTCTCAGATTCATGGGCTCTGTCTTAATCACTCCACCAGCATCAACGATCTTCGAGCCAACCGACGCGCAGGCCAACTGTTTCATCAAGTCTGCCAGGCGCTTCATAACATAGAGAGAATCTTCATAATCGATTCCTCTCTCAAATCTGTATGAGCTGTCTGTCGAAATCCCAAGCTTTCTAGCGGTCTTACGAATTCTTACGGGATCGAAAACGGCAACTTCGAGCAGTACATTCTTCGTTGTCAAATAGATTCCAGAATCCTCTCCACCCATTACTCCGGCCAGTGCGAGCGGCGTCTCACCATTAGTTATAAGCATGTCGTTGCTATCGAGCTCGACAATCTTGCCATCCAGAAGTTTAAGCTTTTCACCGTTTCTCGCTTCACGAACAACAATTTCGGTCGATCCGATCCTCTCGACATCAAAGGCATGAATTGGATGTCCCGTCTCAAGCATCACATAGTTTGTTATATCCACAACATTGTTTATCGGCCTTAAGCCGGCCGCAACCAATCTCTTCTTCATCCATAGAGGAGAATCACAGATATTCACATCATTCATAAGGAGAGCCGTGTACCTGCTACAGCCACTGTCTCTTAATATCACTTTCAGTACCGGATCCTCTCCAGACTCGATCGATTCGTCGACACCGGGTTTCTCTACTTTTCTCTCATAGATCGCGCCAAGCTCCCTTGCCATACCAATTGTAGAAAGGCAGTCGCCGCGATTAGCTGTTAACTCTACTTCTATTACCGCCGAGTTAAGTCCAAGCAATTCAACAACAGATTCTCCCAGTCGCCCCTCTTTCAATCGCATTATTGTGAGAGATTTGTCTTCAAGCCGAAGTTCTTCCAGAGACAGAAACATCCCTTCCGATTCGACACCGAGAAACTCTTTCTTCTCTATTTTCTCACCGGAAAGCGAGGAGCCTTCGGGCAGAACCGCTACTGTTTCCCCACTCTTGACAGTCATATCTGCGGTAACAATCACAGCTTCGCGTGAACCAATATCCACTTCAGTTATTAAGAGCCGCTCACTCTCAGGGTGAGACCTTGTCGAACGAATTCTTCCAACTACCGCTCCCTGTACGTATTTCCAGGGATACTCGATTCCGGCAACTTCAGTACCGCTTAGCGAAAGGCTATTGCTGAGTTCTTCGGGAGTCTTGTCGGTTACGTCAATGAATTCGTTAAGCCATTCGAGATACAGCTTCATATTACGGCCCTCCTGTAACCCCTTAGGAAACGTCTATCATTTCGAAGAAGATCTCTGATGTCTTCAAGGTCATACTTCAGCATCGCAATTCTCTCCAGACCGGTCCCGGCTGCAAAACCACTCCATATTTCCGGATCGAACCCGACGTTCCTGAAAACATTCGGATGAACCATTCCAGCTCCCAAGATTTCAAGCCATCCACTTCCACCGCAACTTCTACATCCCAATCCTCCGCATATTCCGCAGCTTACATCTACTTCGAAACTGGGCTCGGTAAAGGGAAAGAAGCTTGGTCGCAACCGTATCTTTCTGTCCTCACCAAAAAGCCTCTTTGCGAAATGATCAAGAGCACCCTTTAAGTGGCTAACAGAGACACCCTTATCAACGAAAAGGATTTCAAACTGGTGAAACATCGGAAGGTGAGTCGCATCGGGAGTATCCTTTCTGTAACAGGTTCCTGGCGCGAAAATAGCAAGAGGCGGCTTTCTCGACTCCATTGTCCTGATCTGCACGGGCGAAGTGTGAGTTCTTAGAAGTCTGCCGTCTTGGAGATAGAAGGTATCCTGCATGTCCCTTGCCGGATGCCACTCGGGAGTATTCAGCGCCTCAAAGTTATAGTATGTCGTCTCTATCTCTGGGCCCGTAGTTACTTCGAAACCCATGCTAACCCAGATGCTTTGCACTTCCTCCATTATCTGTGTTATCAGGTGAAGAGAGCCTATATCCCTCTTTTTGCCAGGAATTGTATAGTCAAGTCTCTCGGATTCCTCTCGCCCTCTCTTTGCCAGTACTTCAAGCTCGCTTCTACGGGAGTTCAGAGCCTCTTCAATAGATTCCTTGTAATCATTTACGATTTTTCCGAATTCTCTTCGGTTTTCGGGAGGAATCTCTTTCAGCTTCTTCATAAGGGAGGTAATCAATCCCTGCTTCCCAATCAGTCGTGATTTCTCTTCCTGAAGATCATTCAGGTCGGAAATCTTCATTACCCTGCTTAGGACTTCTTCCAGATTAATATCGAGTCCTTCCATTAAGGCACCCCCAAGAAACGTAAGAAGTGGTTATTTCGTATGCTTGCAGTCTGAACATAGCCCCTTGTAGATAAGTTCGAGAGAGTTTACCTCGAAGTCAGCCAGTTCAGGAGGAAGTCCTTTCGCGCAGGCTTGGTAGTAATTCGAAGGAATATCGAAGACTTTCCGACAGGAATCACAGATAAAGTGGCCATGTGGTTTGATATTGGAATCATACGGCCTCGAGTTCTTTGAAACTGCAATAGCCCCAATAATCCCTTCCTTTTCGAGGACTTCCATTAAGTTGTAAACTGTAGCCATAGATATATTTGGATATTGCTGTATTGCATACCTGAAAACCTCATCAGCTCCCGGATGACCTTCATGATCCTTGAGGATCCTTATAATCGCCACTCTCTGAGGAGTGATTCTGTAACCCCTGCTTTTTAGAAGATCTATCGTGTCTTTGATTTCCATACAATTAAAGCCTCCACAAAAGGTTTAAATTGATTATACAACAGAACTTCATTCATTTTAGAAAAAGATTTATGAAAACCTCAATAAGACTTGCTTTTGAGTGAAAGGCTTAACCACTAGTAAAGATCATCAAGAAGCGACTTCAGAGTCTTTGTATCCACCATTCCCAGAAGGCTTACTGCAGAAGTGGCGGAAAGTCTTTCAACTGCGTAGCTGAAGCCGTTCGCTTCAGCCATCTGAGCGGAGAACTTCTGAAGATAGTCCGGCTCTGTGTTAAATGAGAAATACAGAACCATCCGCCCGTATTCTGTGGAATACATGAGAAGAGTATACAGATATGTCTTTCCATCCGTGGCAAAGTCCATCGAAGACCAAGCAAAATGTTTTTCAAGCATTGATTCCGAAAAATACACTGGAGGACGAATTATGATCATACCTTCAGTCGCATTTGTAAGCTTGGTCAAGGATTCATGTGACATCTCCGAGTAATTACGGTAGCTCGCGCTTATTGTGTGAAAAGGATAAGATTTCACAAGCTTTAGAAGCTTGAAGTTGTCATCATATGTAACATCGAAAGAGAGGGTGCCGGAGGAAATCGAAATCTTTCTGCTGTTGGGAAGGTCGAGAAAGAGATCGACCGTATATGACTTGCTGTTGACAAGATCTACAAAGTTGTCTTCAAAGTCCTTAATATTGATAAGCGGTTCAAAGGCGACACTTCTAGTTCGGAAGATGGCAAAATGACCTGAGCCGTTTCTAACCCAGCCGAATTCACCCTTTACAGAGGAATAAGACGTAACCAGCTTATATGGACCGGATTTTATTACTCGCTCGTTCTTCGCAGTAGTAACTATTCCGCTCTCTTGTACGTATCTATCTACTTCATACGAAGAGTTCTTCAGGGTATTTACTAGTGTCGTTAACTCTTCGACAGTATCCTTCCCAACCGCCAGCCCGATAACAAGCAACAGGACAACGAGTACGGACAGCTTTTTCACGGCGATTTCACTCCTTCTGTGTCTTAGAGCGTTTATAGATCAATAAGTTGTGTTGATTCCCGAGATCTCAAAGTAATTCTTATCATCCGGTTGACTGAGAAAGCCAAGAGAGCGCTCCATTTCCTGCTCCATCATCGCAACGTCGTTCCTCTCCGTTTCCTCTTGGGGAAAGGCCGTCAAATTGACCCTGAGCTTCTCAGAAAGAGTCGAGCTGGAACCAAGAACGTTCGCGAGCTGATAGAGGTCTCCCTTCTTCTTGATCAAAATGGTGTTGCCTGTGAAGAACGAAACAGAGAAGAAACCTAGCGCCAGACACGCCGCTACCGTTCCCAGCATTCTGTAAGGCTTATTTCTCAGCTTTCGAATCTTGCTGACCGTCCTTTTCTTCAAGTCATCCGAAGGTCTGTAGCAGCAACTCTCTTTGAAAGCCCCCAAAACCTTCACGTAGCTCTTTAGGTTCTTCTTTTCGTCTACCCTCAGTTCCTCAAAAGGGATCTCTCGATCCAAAATGTGGACAAATCTTTCTTCATCCAATGTAACCTACCTCCTCGAGAAGCTCCTTAAGTCTCTTCCGAGCATAGTGTAACCTGCTCTTCACCGTTCCAACCGGTTTGTCGAGTATGTCGGCAATCTCCTCGTACGACAGATCATCTATGTCTCTCAACTTAATAAGCAAACGATCATCCTCAGAAAGCTTTCCAACAACAGACATCAATTCTTCAAAAGAAATCTCGTCCATAACTTCCCTAAACACGTTCGTGGTTGCTGGTGGCTCAAATGCTACTTTATCCTCGTTCTCTCTGAAATCTGTCAGAAACTCATTGTTGCGCTTTCTTTTTGCAAGTGTATCTTTGCAGACATTAACTGCGATTCTGTACAGCCACGTCGATAACTTCGCATCGCCCCGGAACTTCCTGACGTTCTTAAAGACCTTTATAAAGACCTCTTGAATCACATCTTCTACGTCATCATAACCAAGGTACGATTTGATAACACTACCCAACCTCGGGGCGTAGTCATCATACAAGACTTCGTAGGCCCAGACTTTCTTCTTCTTCAGTCCATCTATCAACTTCTTTTCGTCCAACCATACCACCCTAATCTGTTTTATATGACGATGGAGAAGCGAACAGGGTTCAACTTCACAAGTTAATTATACTAATTAATCCAGATCATTCATATCATTCCATTATAGACTGCAAATTCTTTTTACAAGCGAATCATAAAAAGAGAACGGCAAAACAGAGAAGCTCGACTAATGTCTAAAAGCAAATCAATGCAGGTCGAAAAAAGCAAACATATCCGATAGAATTATAGAAGATGGAACCAAACAGACTTTCATGGAGGTGAAGTATTGAAAAAGGAAGAAGTCAAGAAGCTCGGTGAAAAGCTTACTTTGAAGAAAAAGAACGCCTGGTTCACACTCGACAGAGACGCTGTCTTTGCCTATTCAAAAGATTATATGAACTTCATTGGCAAATCTGTTACCGAACGTCTGACTGTCAGACATCTTGTAGACCTTCTCCGGGAAAATGGTTTCAAACCACTCTCTTCATTCGAGGAAAGCGGTGTTAAAAAGGGCGACCGCATATACATTACTAAAGACAGCAAGGCCCTCATCGCAACAGTCATCGGCGAAGACCTCACAGACGGTATCGACATGGTTGCAGCTCACCTCGATGCTCCTAGATTGGATCTCAAGCCAAGTCCTCTTGTAGAAGATTCGGGTCTCGCAATGCTCAAGACACACTACTACGGTGGAGTCAAGAAGTATCAGTGGCTCAACATCCCTTTGGCCTTCGTAGGTACCGTAGTCAAGAGCAATGGAGAATCGGTAGATGTCTCTATTGGAATGAGTAGCGGAGATCCTGTATTCGTAATTTCCGATCTTCTGCCTCACTTGGACAACAGGGAAGGTGATTTCAGAAAGGTCTTTCAAGGAAAAGATCTCAATGCTATGTCCGGATCTATTCCGATAACTGACGTCAAGGACTTTGAGAATCCAGTTAAGCTGATGTTCCTTAATCTGCTATATGAAAAGTACGGACTTGTCGAAGAAGACTTCTTCTCTGCGGACATCCAGCTTGTGCCGGCTATCGAACCAAGGGAAGTCGGGCTTGATCGATCTATGATCGGCGCTTACGCGCATGATGATAGGGTCTGTTCATACGCTGCTATTACAGCGCTTAAAGATATGTCTTCAATAAAGAACCCAAAGAGAACTGCAATGGTTCTTCTCTTCGACAGGGAAGAAATTGGAAGTGAAGGCGTTACTGGAGCAAAGGGGCGGTTTTGGGTCGCTTTTATCGAGAAGCTTCTCAACCTTTCTGGAGAGAAGGGGCTTTACGAGATCGACTTTCTTCTCGAGAAATCCAGAATGATATCCGGAGATGTTGCCGCCGGATTTGACCCAACCTTCAAGGATGCTCACGATCAGACAAACGCTGCAAGATTCGGATACGGAATCGCAATATTGAAATACACGGGCTCCAGAGGAAAATCAGGAACCAGCGAAGCCAGCGCGGAGTTCATGGGCTACGTGCGTAACCTTCTAAACGAGAAGGGAGTTCACTGGCAGAGTACTATCTTAGGAGAAGTCGATAGAGGGGGCGGAGGAACAGTTGCGAAATTCTTCGCCGAAAGAGGTGTCACAGTTGTGGATGCGGGAACGGCCGTCCTTGGTATGCATTCCCCGTTCGAGATTCTCTCCAAAGCAGACCTTTATGAAACCTACAGAGCATACAAGGCCTTCCTGGAGGGAGGCGATGTCTAAGCCTGACTGCTCACCTGCGGCTGTGTCGGAATGGATAGTAGAGAACTTTCCTAGAGGTCGCGATTATGAAGAACCTTTCGAGGTTTTGGTGAGCACAATACTGAGTCAGCGAACAAGAGATGAGAATACCGAGGAGGCCTCTCGCAGGCTCTTCTCGGTTTATCCCGATCCGCAGTCTCTAATGAAGGCAGAACCAGAAGATCTTTACGAGTTGATCAAAGCTTCGGGAATGTATAGACAGAAAGCGGCAAGAATAATACACTGTGCGAAGATAATCATCGATAGCTTCGGCGGCGCAGTACCTGACACTCTTGAAGAATTGGTCACAATCCCCGGAGTTGGCAGAAAGACTGCGAACATCGTCCTAAACGTTTCATTCGGAAGGGATGCCCTTGCAGTTGACACCCATGTTCACAGAATCGCAAACAGGCTGGGATGGGTAAAGACGAAGAAGCCTGACGACACCGAATTTGCTCTGATGAAGCTCTTGCCACCCAAGATTTGGGGACCGGTTAACGGGTCAATGGTCGAGTTCGGCAGGGAGATCTGCAGACCTATAGGCCCAAAGTGCGAAACTTGCGGAATTAGGGAGTGCTGCGAATACTTCTCTCAGGTTTTTGCGCAAACCACCGGGAGATAGCGACAACGGAGATAATAATAATTCCAAGGGCCGAGCTTAAGAACCTTGCCTCCAGTAGATAGCGGCTTCCGTTTAGTCTGTAGATGGCAACGGCAAAGGTAGGGAAGTCTTTGCTCCCGAGTATCAGCGATCCACCAAATTCGCCCATAGAAATGGCGAAAACTACCGTTGCAGCGTAAACAATCGTGCTTCTGAAGAAAGGGATTATCATATACCATACGCGTGCAAGTTTCGAAGCTCCGTCGAGTTGTGCCGCCTCCAGGAAGGCGAGCTCTGCACCGATCACCTGACCACTTATGTAGTTCAAAGCAACGGGCAACGAAATAACTATGTAAAGTAGCACCAACAGCAGTGGAACAGGGAAACTTCCAAATACTGTGAGATAGGAAACAGCTAGAATCGAAGGCGTTACGGACAGAGCGATCAAAGACACTATTCTCAGATATCTCGAGCCACGAGAGGTGTCCCTTGCTTGCCACGAAAGAAAAAAGGCGATCGATACCGTCACAACGGCCGCAAGAAATGAAAGCGTTATTGAATTGACCAATGTGTTTGCCAGTCCCGTTCCGAGAAGCACAAGCTTTTCTGCAAACAGCTTCGTTATTCTCCCGAAGATGAATTCCTCTCTGGTCCAATCGTAGAATGAACTGAAGAGAGCGCCAAGAATCGGTATCCATTCGAAGAGAACAAATAGCCATGAGTAGATGCCCGTGAATCTGTTCTTTTCCAGATACTGTTCACCATGCTCAAAGGATGAGCTCTTCTCGCTCAGCGAGATGAGTATTCCGAAAAGCATAATAAATACGAACTGAACTACGGCAAGAACGACGGCATTCTGCGGTGCCGCCAATAGTCTGAAATTCATATAAATTGAAACTTCCAGGGTAGCGAATTGCGCCCCACCCAATATAAGAACAACGGCAAAAGAGGTGAAACAGTAAGTGAAGATAAGAAGCGCGGAATTGATAATTGCCGGAGTAACAAGAGGTAGTTCCACTCGCAGAAGTCTTCGTATCCTCCCCGATCCATCTATCTTAGAACTCTCCAGCACATCTGAGGGCAATCTTCTGAGCGCATTCCCAAGAACTAGTATAACTATAGGTGCGTTATAGAAGACGTGTCCAAGTAAAACTGCCCCCAGAGAATAAAGAATCTGTATCCTCTCCAGACCGGCAAAAGACATCAGGTTGTTGAAGACTCCATTTCTGCCGTAAACTGCCAGGAAGCCTATTGCCATCGATATGCTGGGAAAGAAGAACGGTATGTAGGTTGTTATGCCCAATAGACGGGAAAGACGACCGTTGCTTCTGGCATAGTGTACTGCCGCCGGGAAACCGACAATCATTGCAAGAAATGTACTGAGAAGCGCCTGCTTGACCGTGAACCCGGCAATCGACCTAAACGAAGGCGATGAAATCACTGCAAAAATCGTACCTAACTGTAGATTTCCGAAAGCAAAGAATAATGGCAGCAAAACAACGGCCGCGATCACGACTGCAGATATTGTCAGGGATTTACCTTTCGTATATTACCTCTTCCCACTTGGAGATGAGCTCTGAGAGATCCACCTCTGCAGATAGTTTCAAAATCTTTTCCGGTTTGACGGCATAATCGAAGGCCGGGGGCATCTCGACGTCAATTACGGGGAACATCCACTGGTTAAGGGGAATATGCCGTTGAAAGTCCTCACTCAGAAGAAAATCCATGAACATTTCTGCATCGTGCAGATTCTTCGTCCATCTAATGATTCCCGCTCCCTCAATCTGGACGTAACCCCTGCCCTCCGGGATTACTGTTGTGTAGATCGATTCACCGTAATAATGCATTGAATATGCTCCATCTGTGGCATAAGAAACCATTATTGGAGCCTCGCCGGACTCGAATTTCTGGAAAGAATCGTCCCACCCCAGAGAAACTGTGAGTATAGAGGGCTTGAAAGCCCGCCAGAATTCTTCGAATCGCTCGCCAAAAAGCAGGTAGGTCCAGGCTAGGAAAGATAGACCGGTACTCGAGGTCCTCGGGTCCTGAATAATCACGCTCCTTCGATATTCCGGCCCTGTTAGATCCCAAAGCGTTTCAATGGGTCCTGTTATCCGGCTGGTATCACATATTAGCGCGATCCCTCCGAAATCATACGGGGTGAGTCTCCACTGACTATCGAGCAGAAGATCCATATCGATGATCTTCTCAAAGCCTTGTGGTCTGTAAGAAAGAAAGATGTCTTCTTCCAAGGCTCGTCTCGAAAGAAGGTTATCGATTCCAATCACGACATCTCCATCGAAATTCTCTCGCTCGGAGATAATCAAGCTCAGCAGAGAGCCCGAATCTCCAACAGCGCGAAACTCGACGGCAATTCCCGTCTTTTCTGTGAACTGCGAAAAGGTCTCTTGGGCAAGCGGCTGAAAGGAATCATATGAATAAACCTTAAGCGGCAACACTGTCGAAAATGGAATGAAGAGGATCATTGATAAGACCAGAAATGCTCTTCTCATAAACAACACCTCCGCAATAGATTACCGGAGGCGCTAACCATGGCCGTCCCTACACCGGTCCTAACCGGATCAGGTTCATGGGGTCTGCTTTCAGCACTCTCAGCCCTCTGGGCTCCCCCGGCACTCGATTATACCACTGACCGTTTGGTGATACAATTGACGAGGAGGTGGTCACTTGAAGGCTGCGATCCTTCTCACCGGGGACGAAATCACCAAAGGGATTGTCATAGACAGCAACGGAGGCTATCTTGCAGAGAGGCTCACTGCTCTTGGATTTGAAGTTCAATCAATAGTCGTTGTACCAGATAGTAGAGAGTTCATCAAGCGCGAGATCAGAAGCGCTCTCGACAGAGCAGATCTTTTGCTGATCACCGGAGGGCTGGGAAGCACCTTCGACGACATAACCCTCCAGACGGTAGCTGACTATCTTGGAAGAGAGCTCCTTTATGACAGCAATTACCACTCGGCACTTGTAGAGAGTTACACAAGAAGATTCTCCAGGGAGGCTCCCAAAGGATTGAAACGTCAGGCATTCGTGATACAGGATTCCGTTCAGCTGCCAAATTCCTCTGGAAGCGCAAGAGGTGCCTTCATAAAGACAGATAATAATGAAATAGTGATACTTCCCGGTCCTCCAATGGAGATGGAGGCAGTCTTTAAAGAGGCACTAAAGCATATTTCACTCCCCTCTGCTTCATACAGTAGGACTATAGGATTCGTTGACTTGACCGAGCCCGAAGTGGAAGACTTCACCGAGCAGATGCTTTCGAAATTCACGGGTGTGAAGTTCGTTACGAGAGTGCGATATTACTCAGGGCCTACAGTAATTCTCACGGCTAATGACGGATCAGTATTAGAAGAACTATGTCGTCTTTTCGCCGATCGCTGGAAGAAGTATATATATACGACTACAGGCGAGGAACTCGTCCAAGTAGTAGTTAGGGAGTTGAGAAACAGAAATCTGACAGTTTCAGTCGCAGAGTCCTGTTCGGGGGGAAGGCTTTCTGCTATTCTCACTTCAGTTCCAGGAGTGTCGGATTTGTTTCCCGGTGGTATAGTCTCCTATTCAGACGAAGTCAAAATGTCATTGCTGAATGTGAACGAAAGTACTCTCAAACAATATGGAGCCGTTTCCGAAGAAGTGGCTTTTGAGATGGCTGCCGGAACTATAATTCTCTTCGGAACAGACGTGGGCCTTTCAATAACGGGAATAGCCGGCCCTTCAGGCGGTAGCGACTCCAAGCCGGTGGGGCTTGTCTGCTCGGGTGTTAGGATAGGCAGTTCAATCAAGACCTACACCGACAGGTTCAGGGGAGATAGAGAGACTATTCAGCTTAGAGGCGCTAACGCTGTTATAAAGAAGCTGTGGAGGTTGTTTTGGAACGAGTATTACATAGAGTAAACGATCCGATTTCCTGGATAGAGAACGAAGCCCTAAGTGATTCCAGGAACGTAGTCATTTTCCCAAGTGAAAGGATGCTTGAGTCCTTCGTAGATATTCATGAGAAGAGGGAGGGAGATGGATTCTTCTTCTCTCATGATGTCTTTCCCTTTGAAGAGATAGGCACTTCCCCAAGGATAAGATCAGAACGGCTTGCGCTCCTTAGAAAGTTTCTCTTGAGGGAGCTCCGGACCGTCTATACATCCTTTCACGGTATTCTGAGAAAAACTGTGCCAATCGACGTATTCGAGACTCTGTCTTTGAAGGTTGAAGTCGGCGGCCCGTTTACTCTGAGCGAAGACCAGCTTCAAAGCCTTGGCTATTCCAGATCCTTCAGCGTGACGATTCCCGGCGAATTTGCTATCAGGGGCGGTATTGTGGATATCTTTCCACCCGGAACAGAAAGGCCAATCAGAATAGACACTTTTGACAGAGAAATCGAATCGATAAGGAGATTCGATCCCGCTTCACAGAAGAGTCTAGATAGATTGATCGATGCATATATCACCCCTGCGGCTGAAGGTATAACGTCTTCTCCTTATAGGGAGCTCGCTCTCAAAAGAATCTCTGCAGCCGAGCACGCAACCGGTTCGAAGGATGAAATTCTTTTCGACCGTCTGGATACAATGGATACAACCGCGGGGATCTTTTATGAACGGCAGTCGATTCTTCTTGACTTTCTCGATGACTACAAAGTGATCTTCGTCAAGCCTGACGATGCCATACTAGAGTTTGGAAGGCGAGAGCGTGAAACTTTAGAGCTCTTGTCAGATAAGGCAGTAAGAAAATTCCTTTACATAAGATATGGTGGAATATCCTCAGAAGTTCTGATGAAGTTGAGAGAGTATTCGATTGTGTCCGACGATCGGGTTTCTTCCCTAGACTATGATACTGAAATCAGCGAAGAACTGGAGATTATCAAGAGACCCAAAAGAGAGGAAGAGTTCTTGCCAAGAATACCCGTGGTCGACTGGACGGAACTTGAAGAGGGAGACTACGTGGTCCACAAAGAATACGGTATAGGACGGTATCTTGGAGTCAGGACGGTCGAGAACATCCTCGGGACAAGAGAGTATCTTCTGCTGGAATACAGAGATAATAACAAGATCTACGTCCCCGTGGACAGAGTAGACCGTGTTCACAAATACATAGGAACCACCGAAGGAATTCAGTTGAACTCCCTGCGCGGTACAGCGTGGAACAGACAGAAATCGAAGGTGAAAAGGGAAGTCAAGGCTTTGATTGGCGAACTCTCGAATCTCTATGGCTCAAGAGAAGTGACATCGGGAATTTCTCTGACTGGAGAAAGCGAGATGGAGGAGAGCTTTCGAGAAAGTTTTCCCTATGTTGAGACAGAAGACCAGCAGAAAGCTGTCGAAGAAGTTCTTGAGGACCTTGGAAGTAACAAGCCTATGGACAGACTTATAAGCGGAGATGCCGGGTATGGAAAAACAGAAGTTGCATTGCGGGCTACCTTCAGAACGGTTGTCTCCGGGAAACAGGTTGCCGTGATGGTTCCCACAACAGTACTTGCGCGTCAGCACTACGACAACTTCGAGGGCCGGCTCAGTCCTTTTGGAATAAGAGTCGAGATACTTGACAGGTACCGAACCGATACACAGAGAGGCAGGCTTCTAAAGAAGCTTAAGAACGGCGAAGTCGACGTAGTCGTTGGAACCCACTCTTTGCTATCCAAAGAGGTGGGGTTCGCAGACCTGGGTCTTATTGTCGTGGACGAAGAACAGCTATTCGGGGTTCTACAGAAGGAGCACTTTAAAAAGCTGAGATTGCAGATCAATGTTCTGTCAATGAGTGCAACGCCAATACCCAGAACACTGTATATGTCTCTTTCGGGCTTGAGAGATCTCTCGATAATATCTACACCGCCTGCCGGAAGAACTTCCCCGGAGATTTACGTAGGAGCAATCAACGACAGATTGATCAGAACGGCAGTGCTTAGGGAGACCAATAGAGGCGGACAGACGATTTTCGTTCACAATAGAGTCACCGAATTACCCGAACTACTGTCGAAATTGAGAAACCTAATTCCCGAGGTCAAGATTGAGGTCGCCCACGGCCAGATGAACAAAACCGCTTTTGAGCGCACCATTAGGGACTTCTATCTTGGCGAACTGGACATGCTTCTATGTACTACGATAATTGAAAGCGGGGTCGACGTACCGAACGCGAATACTCTGATCGTCAATGATTCGCAAAGGTATGGACTTGCACAGCTTTATCAGTTGAGGGGAAGGGTAGGTAGAAGCAATCGAAGGGCTTTCTCTTACTTCCTTTATGATCCCAAGAGGTTGTCTGATCCTTCTAGAGAAAGACTCAAGGCTTTAAGGGAGTTTTCTGGTGCCGGTAGTGGAATGAAGATCGCAATGCGAGACCTTGAAATTAGGGGATTTGGTACGCTTCTCGGTGCGGAACAGCATGGAAACATTAACTCCGTTGGACTATATCTGTATAGAGAAATGGTTGAAAAGGCGATGAGAGAACTTCGTGGAGAAGAGGTAATTGGAGTTGAGGAACGCGCGGTCGACACAGAACTGAAGAACATCCCGTTTGACATGGTTATTCCCGAAGATTATGTTTCCGACTCGATTGAAAGATTGAAGATCTATCGAAGAATTGCAGTATGTAAAGAGGAGAACGATATAAATGAACTTGAAAGCGAGCTCATCGACAGATTCGGTCGCCTTCCCTCTCAAGTCACTTCTCTTCTCGATGCCTCACGCGTAAGGCTCGGAGCATTTAAGATCGGAATAAGTTCGGTTGAATATGATTCTTATTCAGAGAGCATTATTATGGTTCACGGTGAAAATCATATACGTGAGTCGCTTGGGATAAAGGGACGAAGGCTTGTAGTAAACGAGCGTGAAGGAAAGTCGATTCTGTACGGAGTGCCGGAGAGACATCTAATGAAGACACTCAAGACTCTTTTCCTTGGAGCTGAGAGAGTTGTTCAATGATCGAATTTGCGCATTGTCTACTCCCAGAGGCATTTCTGCAACGGCAGTAATAAGATGCTCTGGAAAAGGAACAGTCGAAAGCCTACGAGATCTACTACCTGGTACAAGTCTTCTCCAGCACAGAAGGGCACAACTGGCAACGTTTGTCGAAGATGATCGTTACATCGATGAAGTTGTCGTCACTTTCTTCAAAGGACCGGCTTCATACACGGGAGAGGATCTTGTGGAACTTTCCTTTCATGGCAATCCCCTGATAATCGAAAACGCTCTTAAGGCGCTATTTACGGTGGGCTTCAGAATGGCTTTGCCAGGGGAGTTTACGAAGCGGGCAGTACTGAACGGAAAATTCGACCTTATACGGGCCGAAGCAATTAACGCTCTGATAACTTCTAAGACCGAAAAGGCTCTTGAAGCTGCTATCAACAGTTTCAGAGGCAACCTATCTAAAGAAGTGATCTCCTTCAGGGCCAAGATAATTGAGCTTCTTGCGACAGTCGAGGTGGAGCTCAACTATCCAGAAGAGATTGAGTCTGATTACTCCTCTCTTCTTGAAAGCCTTCTAGATCTCAGAAGAAAGATCGCCGAATTCATCGCCAGCTCTCAGAACGGCATTGTGATCTCACAGGGGATCAAGACCGCAATCGTAGGCGAGACAAACGTTGGGAAATCCACATTGCTGAATGCATTGCTGAAACGAGACAGGGCAATCGTATCTGATCTACCGGGAACGACGAGAGATACGATCGAGGAAGACCTCAATATCGAGGGTGTGCTCTTCCGCGTAGTCGATACTGCAGGTATAAGACAGGCAGAAAATGAGATCGAAGAACTTGGGATCGAAAGAACCCAAGAAGCCATTGAAGAAGCAGAATTGGTGATATTATTGCACGACCCTAACAACTACAGTGACAAAGACCTCGAGGAGGCTCTCAAGAAGAAGGGAAAGCGATTGATTGTCGCAGCTAACAAGTCAGACATACGCACAGTAGAAAAAGGTTCTTATGATATCATAATAAGTGCAAGAACCGGCGAGGGCCTGAAAGATCTCGAAAGACTTATGCTGAAGCTTACCGAAGACATCACTTCTATTGGAAATGAAGTAATTATTAGTGCCAGACAGAAGCAGAAGCTCTCGGACGCGATGGATTTCATTGGCCGATCGATAGACGCTATTGAGAACGGAATGACGGTTGATGTCACAGGGACCATGATCGAGCAGGCCGCCAGAAGCCTCGACGATCTCCTCGGTACAAACGTAACAGAAGATCTGCTGGAGAGAATTTTCAGCGATTTCTGTGTTGGGAAGTGATTTAATTGCTCGGAATTCTCCTGTTGATGGCCGGCTCGGCCGCAAGATTTTTTCTCACTCCTCTCTGGTATTTCCTAGTTTGTGCTCCGGCCTACATAATCTT
The DNA here is from genome assembly GCF_002435945.1 of Mesotoga sp. UBA6090. Classification (NCBI taxonomy): domain Bacteria; kingdom Thermotogati; phylum Thermotogota; class Thermotogae; order Kosmotogales; family Kosmotogaceae; genus Mesotoga; species Mesotoga sp. UBA6090. Next base: position 17,273 of record NZ_DIXC01000073.1, on the reverse strand, counting down.
TACTGTCCTAAGGAGGAAGTTTGATTACCGCCTTCTGTTGATTGCCCCGTTAATCCCTGTAGCTGCAGAGGTCATTGCGATACTCCTTGGAAATTTCAGGGCAGGATTCCTTTTTGGAGACATCATCTGCATCATCACTGTATTGTTAGGAATGGGAGATGAACGCCCCAAAGAGAAACTGATAAGAAACCTCGGTCTCTCAGGTCCCGATAGCAGAAAGAGAGTGTCTTCTATGTTCTACACCTTTGGCAGGGTAGCTCAGATAGAGAAGGTGAATATGAGTCAGAGCTACGCGATCATACACGAAAACGCATTTCACTTTACGGTCGATATACCGGGGAGCGGAAGGGTCAGTATGAGAGTTCCCGTTGAAGAGATAGAAGAGGTCTCAGTTCATATGAGCATGTCGTCCGGGGAACTGTATTTGCCTTCGCTGAGGGATATGTTCTTGCCGGCAAAAAAAATCAAAATGATTGGCAAACCAAAGATAAAGGACTATTTCCTGCTAGTGAAGACTTCTGAAGATACCTATTCCTTCTATGAAGAGCCAGAGACCGTACTAAGAATTCAGGCAGAAATCGACGAGGTAAAGAAGAGAGCCACTAAGGGGTTTTGAAGGCGCTAATTTTCAGTTTAACGACTAGTAGTCTAGCTTTCAAATGAAGCATTCGATTCCTTTCCAAACAAATCCGCACCTCACTTGGTTTGTTTCGGCGAAAATCCTGGGATCAATTCAGGTATCACTTCTTCATACCTGCGATATAATGTCAAAAGGAAGCGAGGTGTTTGATGTGGATGAAGAGAGAAAATATCATTTTGATACACTGTCTATTCACGCTGCGGAGCAAGAGGATCAGAACCAGTCGCTAAACGCTCCCATATACATGACTTCGACGTTCACGTTCACAGATCTTCAGCAGGCCGAAGACACATTTTCATTCAAACGGCGCGCGTACGTCTATACCAGAGGTGGTAATCCCACCATAAATCTCTTCGAGCAGAGGCTAGCAACTCTAGAGAATGGAGCCGATGGAGTGGCCTTCTCTTCGGGAATGGCTGCAGTTAGTTCGGTTGTCATGTCGTTCGCTGCGGCAGGCGATTCGGTACTTGCCCACAGGAACCTATACGGTTCAACATTCGGATTTCTAAATCATTTGATCACTAATTATGGCATTAAGACACAGTTCATTGACATGACAGATTTAAACATCGTCGAGGAATCCATTACTCCAGAAACAAGGGTGATATACCTGGAAACGCCTACGAATCCAGCACTCGAGATAATTGACATAGAAGGTCTCTGCGAAATTGCACACTCCAAGGGAGTAAAGGTCGTTGTAGACAATACATTCGCAACTCCTGTTTTTCAGAGACCTCTAGACTCCGGGGCCGATGTTGTACTGCACAGTGCAACAAAATACATATCAGGTCATGGAGATGTTGTTGGTGGGTTCGCGACTTCAAAGGACTTTGATTACATCCAGAAGCTTAAATTTGGATATATGTGCGAACTAGGAGGGGTGTTGAGCCCATTCAACGCCTGGCTCCTGCTAAGAGGTATGAAGACACTAGGTCTGAGAATGGAAAGGCATGAGAAGAACGCGACCGCAATAGCCAATTTTCTCAGAGCTCAGAAAGAAGTCGTAAAGACTTCATATCCGGGGTTCGAAGACCACCCAGGGCATGAACTGGCTGCTAGGCAGATGAACGGCTTTGGAGGAATTATCAGCTTTGAGCTGGATGGACCGAGAGAGAACGCAGAGAAGTTTGTTCGTAACCTGAAGCTTATCAAACTAGCGGTTTCACTCGGGGACGCGGAAACCCTTGTGGAAGTGCCTGCAATGATGACCCATAGAGACTATCCCGAAGAAGAGCTACACAAATTCGGCTTCTCTGCCAGGACTGTGAGAATTTCCGCTGGTCTAGAACATCACGAAGATATCCTCGAAGACATCGAGAATGCTCTCGAAAAGGTCTTTAGACAATGAAAGCACTGATCTTTGACGGAGAACTTAGACTTGAAGAAGCGCCCTTCCCAACAAGGCTTCCCGGGACATCTCTGGTTAAGGTCAATCTTGCGGGAATATGCAATACTGACATCGAGATTACAAAGGGCTACATGAACTTTCACGGAATTTTGGGTCATGAACTTCTAGGGACGGTAATCGAGAGTGACTCGAATTCTCTTTCCGGAAAGCGCGTGACAACCGAAATCAACGTACCTTGCAAAACCTGCGACCTATGCCAAAAAGGACTTTTCAAACACTGCAGAAACATCCGGACGGTCGGTATTGCCGACTACCCCGGTGTCTTTGCAGAGTATGCAGTAGTGCCGGATCAAAACCTTCACGAAATTCCGGAATCTGTCTCAGATGAAAAAGCCGTATTTATTGAACCTTTGGCCGCCGCTGTTGACGCTCTCGAATCCGCAGATTTCCTCCGTGATGATAAGGTTTGCTTGATAGGCGATGGGAAATTGGGCTTACTGATTTCAATGGTTCTTTCTGCAAACGGCATAAAACATCAGCTAATTGGTAGACATAAAGAGCGGCTCGAGTTTCTAGAAACTGGCAATGCATCTTTTACTGGAATTGAAGATGCGAAGACTATCGACAGGTATTTTGATATAGTTATCGAAGCTACTGGAAATCCCGGAGGGCTTGCCCAAGCCCTGTCGATAGTTAGGCCCAAGGGAAAGATAGTGCTGAAAAGCACCTACGAGGGATTTCCTTCCGTCGATATGACGAGGGTTGTGGTAAGAGAGATAGAACTGATCGGCTCTCGATGCGGCCCATTTGACAAGGCAATTTCATTGCTGGAAAGAGGATTAGTCGATCCTACACCACTGATAGCAAAGACATTTCACATCAGTAGGGCATACGAAGCCTTCGAAGCGGCCAGGACGTCGCTGAAGGTTATTTTAAGGATGGAATGATTTTGAGCACTCTTTACAAAATGTACTTCTTCGATCTTGATCATACGATTCTTGATTTCGAAAGAAGCGAAGTCGAATCTCTTTTGGAACTCTTCAAATTGAGAAATATTGATCTTTCCGATGAACAGATAGACTCGTACAAGGAAATAAACACAAAATGGTGGGGCTTTCTGGAGCAGGGAAAGAAGACAAAGGAAGAAGTCGTTGTTGGCCGATTCGAAGAGTATTGTGATTATATCGGTGTCACCTTCGATCCCGAAGAACTGAACGATGAATACCTTACCAGGCTTTCCGGGAAAGCCTACTTCCTTCCAGGAGCGAAAGAGTTTCTGATAACTATGAGGCGTCAAGGAAAACGAATGGCAATAATAACAAATGGTGTATACCGTGTTCAACACAACAGATTTCTTTCGGCCGGCTTGCACGAATTCTTTGAGTTTTCTCTTTCTTCAGAAGAGGCTGGCGCTGCAAAGCCCGACGCAGAAATATTCATCGAAGCCATGAGAATTGCAGGTGTCAAGAGTGACGAGGTTGTCTATATTGGAGACAGCCTGGAGTCAGACTACAAAGGCTCACAAAATGCCGGTATCGACTTCATATGGTTTGGACCGCATGCCAGAAGGAACAAAGGTCCGGTAAATACTGCAAAGAACTACGATGAGCTGTTGAAATTGCTTGTCTAGACTGAGTGGTAACAGGCTCGATATCACCCGTTGGCGGACAACGGCGTCTCTCAGTTCCCTTCGTGGTCTCCTCCTAAATGTCTTATAAAATGCATCAAGAGAAAGCCGTAGTCGCCATATCAGAAGGCGACAGCGATCCCAAATAGTCCTCCGTCCGGACTTGAAGTGCTTTCTGCAAATGGAACATCGATTTCGAAATAGAATTTTCCGTTGGTTAGAAAGAGACCTGGAATCACACCCACCTCATTCGCCACAAAAAGCTGGAGTTTTGCCCCTACCATCCAGTCTTGTAAATAGATTCCAGCCATCGGCGATATTCTAAGGAAAGGTATGAAATAATCATCGCCACTAATTCCGCTAGGCCTCTTTCCAAAGAACACTCCACCGCTCATGTGAATTGCTGCGTTCCTCAAGCCGGGAATTCCAAGTTTTGCTCCTACTTCAACGGTTGCTGCCGGAGCAGATATGAAGATGCTTGGAATGGCCACTCTCAAAGAACCTTCGAGATACTCGGTCAATCCCATCCTTGCAAGATACTGGAAACTCCAAGGAGCGACAACCAATTCATCAAATGCTACGAGAAGATCCATTCCGACTGCCTGTTTCAGTGTACCCCTAGGCAGAATTTCTGGCTCCATCATTAGAGCCATTGGCACGCAACCAGACACAATAATCGTAACAATCAGAATCAATAGAATCCACTTCATCTTTTCACTCCTCAACTCCCTCTAGAATCATGAAGGAGGATTTAAACATCTCGAATTTCGCTGGAGGTGAAGGTACTTCACTGTTATCGTGCAAGAAGAGGACAAAGTCAAGCATTTTTCCATAGGGTATAAGTGAAGTTCCTTGGTCTTGAAAACCCTTTTCGGCATAGGCACTTTCAATCGCATCTAGGACCTCAGCGATACTGTACAGAACAAGTGGGGGAATCTCTAGAATGGAAGCTAACTCATCAACCAGAACAATCATAGGATCATCCCTCTTGTAGATCTTTCCGAGAGACGATAGTAACTCAGAATAGAACCTGTCGGGATCATCGCAGTCTTGAAGATCACTGACGATCTCTATAGCAGCGATTTTCTCATCTTGAGAGAGAGAATCAAACATCTCTTTGAATACGTCTCGATCTTCGAAAATATATGTGTACTCACCCTTCAGAAAGCCAAAAGCAGCGAGCGTATCGAGATAGCCCTCTTCTATCTGCAACCTTGTCATCTCAGCGTCGAAATCCAATGTACTCCCGTACATTATTCTCGGTCTTATATGAATTAGATTCGCGCCGGCAAGAAATGCCTGACGTTTAGCGATTCTATCTCTGAGCGCAATTCTACCAATATCGACAAGGATGATCTCTCTGAAGCCTCTTTCTAATGCCATTTCGACTGGCTGATTCGAATAGACGCCGCCATCCACAAAGGCTTTGCCATCGATGACCACCGTCCTGAAACCGGGAAAATCTGCGCTCGCCATTATATATTCGATCAAAGACCCTTGAGGAATGTCTTCAATGAAAAGCATCTCGGACCTCAGATCGGTTAGATCGAACGTTACGAGCCCAAAGTCAATAGAAGAGCTCCTGACCAACTCCTCAGAAATAAGTGAGCGCAACAGCTCCTTAAGCGGTGTCACATCTATTCCTTGATTTATCACGTCGACCGCCCCCTGATAAAGCTCTCCCAGACTCCAGTCAGCTCCTCCACCGTATGCCTCAATCAGCTTTTTCTCAGCCTCAGTCGGTTTCATGACACTCTCTTCTGAGATATCCCTCCACACGTTTAGGGCCTTATCAAAATCACCTTGGGCTACCGCAGCTGCATTTAAGGAGCCGACTGAAGTGCCATAGACTCCACCAATTTCCATTCCTAGATCAAGAAGAGCTTTCCAGGCACCAATTTCATAACCGCCCTTCGCTCCTCCTCCAGAAAGGACGAGACCTACACTACGCGAATAAAGCATTAAGGGAATCATGAAGACAAAAACCAGAAGAAGTCTCTTCACTGACAACACCTCTCTTTAATGGCTTCCATAGAGGGATAATAGCATTATCAGCACCAAAATAGGAAGAGAGAAAATATCTTGCCATTTCAATCAAGAAAAGAGATGATCAAGGGGATTGTTATTAGAGAAAAGAGAGTTGAAGATGCAATGAGTTTGGAGGAGAGCTCGTAATCAGAATCGAAAATCCTTGCAAATATCGATGTGTTTGCTGCTGCAGGCATTGCGCTCATGATTATCAATATCTTCTTCACCATCGCGGGCATTTCTCCGGCAGACAACAGAAAGAAGACAATGACCGGTGCAATGCACAGCTTCACAATGCTGTAGAAGATAACAGTTCTGCTCTTCAATATTGTGGAGAGTCTTACATTGCCCAAAATAATTCCCACAACTACCATGGCTAAAGGAATTGTGCTTTCTCCAAGAAGAGCAAGAGCTTCATCAAGAAACACCGGAAGCTTCAATGGAGAGAAGAAGAGGACAAGACCGATGCATACTGAAATGATCCCAGGATTGAGAAAAGCCTTTCTTGTCGAAGAGCCAGCCTTACGTGACATAATTCGCACACCGACAGTCCATGTAAGCACATTGAACCAGATATTGAAGACGGCGCTGTAAAACACTCCTTCCTTCCCGATAATTAGCTCGACAACGGGGTATCCCATGTAAGCAACGTTTCCAAATAGAACTGCATATAGAAAGACACTTCTCGAATCTCCGGTGAGCTTAAGAATCTTTGATGAGACTAATCCTACAAACCAGAGAATCAGATACAAGACTCCTCCAGCCACTAACAATATTACGGAGTTAGAAAACACCTCGTAAGAGTATTCAAAATTCATCGAATCTACTATCAGAGCAGGAAGAGTTACGTAAAGAACGAATCCGGAAACTACCTTTGTGAACAAATCGTCAACCAGATTAGTTCTCCTCAATATGAAGCCAATTCCTATTAACACAAAGAAAGTAAGCACTTTCGAGACGATTTCAGTCATTAAGAGGATTATAAACCAGCATACCAAAGAATCAAACAAGGAGAAGAGATAAGATGGCTCTTAACAGCTTGAATTAGGATCAGCGGAGAACAGAGTGATTACATAAATGACTCAGAATTGTGATAAACTGGTCTCGGTGAACACAATACTTTCCTTTTTGGTATCCGGTACATCCGGCTTTTATATCGGTCAAACAGAAATGATGATTAAAGGATGCCTATCGGGCAGCCTCAATTCCTAATAAAAGGGGGTTTTTGAATGCGTAAAGCACTATTAGTTCTGCTGGTAGTTCTTGTAAGCGCGGCTTTCATGTTTGCCGCAGAATTTCACATCGGCGTTGTAACTGGAACGGTGTCACAGTCTGAAGATGATCTTCGAGGCGCCGAAGCGCTGATCAAGAAATACGGAGATGCTGCTTCCGGTGGAATGATAGTTCACCTTACTTACCCTGACAACTTCATGTCTGAACAGGAGACAGTTATTGCTCAGATAACTGGTCTCGCAGACGATCCTCTAATGAAGGCTATCATTGTCAACCAGGCAATTCCAGGAACAGTCGAGAGCTTCAGAAGAATCAGGGAGACAAGACCGGATATTCTTCTTCTTGCCGGTCTGCCTCACGAAGATCCTCCAATGCTAGCCGATGCGGCCCACCTCTCGGTCAATGCTGACTCACTTGCCCGTGGCTATCTAATTATCTACACGGCCAAGCAGCTCGGTGCAGAGAAGTTCATGCACATCTCATTCCCAAGGCACATGTCTTACGAACTCCTATCGAAGAGAAGAGACATCATGAGAGCTGCTTGTGAAGAGCTCGGTCTCGAGTTCATCGACATGGGTTCTCCTGACCCTGTCAGTGACGTTGGAATCGCAGGAGCACAACAGTTCATTCTTGAGAAAGTCCCCGCCTGGCTCGATGAGTATGGACCAAAGACCGCCTTCTTCTGTACAAACGATGCCCACACAGAACCTCTTCTCAAGAGAGTTGCCGAACTTGGCGGTTATTTCATCGAAGCCGATCTTCCTTCTCCACTCATGGGTTATCCTGGCGCACTTGGTATCTCCTTTACCGAAGAGGAAACTGGTAACTGGCCAGCAATTCTTGCCAAGGTTGAAGAGGCTGTTGTGGCAAAGGGTGGAGCCGGAAGAATGGGAACATGGGCCTACTCGCTTGGTTACACGACGACCGCAGCGCTTGCAGAACATGCCAAGAATGTCATTGAAGGCAAATGTGAGGTTGACGACTTCGATGCAGTCATGGCTGCATTTGCCGAATACACGCCAGGCGCAGCTTGGAATGGAAGTTATTATGTCGATTCCTATGGAATCGAGCAGGAAAATTATCTCTTGATCTATCAGGACACCTACATATTTGGCAAAGGTTACATGGGTATAACTGAAGTAGAAGTTCCTGAGAAATTCCTAAACTTCTAAGCGAATAGCGTCAAAAAGGGGGGTAAGCCCCCCTTTTCTTGATTCTTTCCAACGTTCGGTATTTGGGGTGAAGCCATGGATGAAAAGCAATACTTGCTGAGGATGGAAAACATCAGCAAAGAGTTTTTCGGTAATCAGGTTTTGAAAGATGTAACTCTTAGAATTGGAAAAGGCGAGATCGTTGGATTGGTTGGAGAAAACGGTGCTGGAAAGTCCACTCTAATGAATATACTGTTCGGTTTGCCTGTTATCAACGAGACTGGTGGTTTTCAGGGAAAGATATTCCTCGATGATAAGGAAGTCAGTTTCGCCAGTCCATTTGAGGCCATTGAAGCCGGAATAGGGATGGTGCACCAGGAATTTATACTGATACCGGGTTTCACTGCTACAGAGAACATACTACTAAACAGAGAATCAACTAATTACAATATCTTCGTAGAAGTCTTCGGCGAGAGATTGCGAACTCTTAATAGAGAGGACATGCATAAGAGAGCCGTTGCTGCAATAGAAAAGCTTGAGGTCCAGCTGGACCCTGATATGCTCGTCAGCGAAATGCCTGTCGGACACCGGCAGTTCACTGAGATCGCGAGAGAGATGGATAGGAAGTCAACTAAACTTCTTGTCCTAGATGAACCTACGGCAGTTCTTACAGAATCAGAAGCGGAAACGATGCTGAAAGCGGCAAGAAAGCTTGCAAATAAGGGACTTTCTATAATCTTCATTAGTCACAGGTTGAGCGAGGTTCTAGGAATAGCTGATCGGCTGATTGTATTGAGAGACGGCCAGGTGGTCCGTGAGCTGGAGTCATCCAAGACCACTCCAAGAGAGGTCGCCTCTTTGATGGTAGGTAGAGAAATAAAGGACAGCTCCTCGGTTAGAGCAAGTATAGGTGAAGAGCCTGAAATCGTTCTGGATATAAAGGATCTCTGGGTAGACATGCCTGGAGAACAGGTTAACGGTGTCAACCTTCAAGTACACAAAGGAGAGATTCTCGGTATTGGAGGTCTCGCCGGCCAAGGAAAGCTAGGAATCGCCAACGGAGTAATGGGTCTCTTCCCCGCTGAAGGTGAGGTCTACTACAAAGGCGAAAGACTTCCGCTAAATAATCCTGTAGCTTTTCTAAGCAAAGGAATCGCGTTCGTTTCGGAAGACAGAAGGGGCGTCGGTCTCCTCCTTGATGAACCAATAGATCTGAACATCGTATTCACCGCGATCCAGATTCAAGGAAGGTTCATCAAGAATCTTCTTGGTGGCCTGATCAAGTGGCGAGATGACAAAGAAATTTCAAGGGTTGCCAGAGAATACGTTGAATCTCTCCAGATCAAATGCGTTAGCGAAAAACAGCAGGCGAAGGAACTCTCGGGAGGAAATCAACAGAAAGTATGTCTTGCCAAGGCCTTTGTTCTGGAACCTGATTTTCTCTTTGTTTCTGAGCCCACCAGAGGAATCGATGTAGGTGCAAAAAGCGTGGTCCTTGAGACCCTTAGAAGGCAGAATAGAGAACACGGAACAACTATAATCATGACTTCTTCTGAACTTGAAGAGCTCCGCTCAATTTGCGACAGAATAGCAATAGTAAGTGAAGGAAGGATAGTGGGAATTCTGCCGCCGACAGCCGATCCTGCTGACTTCGGTTTACTTATGCTAGGTGAACAGGAAGAGGTGAAGGAAAGTGTTTGAAAGCATTGCGAACCTCATAGAGAAGGCTGGTTGGCCGAGAATCATAATTGCTCTCTTCCTTCTATCTCTTTTCGTAATAGCACCATTTGTCAACATAAGTATCGGGACTTCGATTAGCGACACATTAGTAAGGTTTGCTATGAATTCCGTTCTGGTTCTTTCGCTCGTACCGATGGTTCAATCCGGTTGCGGATTGAACTTCGGAATGCAGCTCGGAGTAATTGCCGGATTGATCGGTGCGGTTACAAGCATTGAGCTCGGTGTAACGGGGCTTGCAGGCTTCTTGACAGCAATTGGCATTGCAATACCATTCGCAGCAATTTTAGGGTTCTTCTACGGCCTTTTGCTCAACAGAGTTAAGGGAGACGAGATGGTCGTAGCAACATACGTCGGTTTCTCTTCGGTAGCCTTCATGAGTATGATGTGGCTTCTCCTGCCATATAAGAGTCCGAACATGATATGGGGATATGGAGGCTCCGGTCTAAGGACAACCATTAGTGTCGAGGGATACTGGCTGGGTGTCCTGAACAACTTTCTCAGCATAAGAATCGGAAACTTCTTCTTTCCAACGGGAGCAATCCTTTTCTTCGCCCTCATTGCCCTGCTTGTCTGGTCATTCTTCAAGACGAAGCTAGGAACGGCTATGACGGCGGCAGGATCAAATCCTGTATATGCAAAAGCAGCCGGAGTTAATGTAGACAGAATGAGAGTCCTATCAGTCGTTATCTCTACGGTTATCGCGGCAGTGGGAATCCTTGTCTATGAACAAAGCTTTGGATTCATCCAGCTTTACATGGCCCCTCTTCTAATGGCCTTCCCAGCCGTAGCGGCCCTGTTACTCGGAGGAGCTTCAGTTTCTAAAGCGTCTATGGGCAATGTTATTATCGGAGCATTCCTTTTTCAAGGTATTCTGACGATGACTCCATCTGTTATGAACAACTTGATTAAGAGTGACATGTCAGAGGTAATAAGAATAATCGTCTCCAACGGTATGATCGTTTATGCTTTGACGAGAAGAATGAAGGTGAGAAAATGAAAGATCAGAGCCTAACACGAGCAAAGAATCCATTGGTAAGATTCGTAATCTCCAATGCGGTTCCAATCTTGTTTGTCATTCTTCTTATATTCGCCGTACCGTTGTCGGGGTTTTCAACTGATTACCTCCTAAATGAAATCATTACGAGACTCGGGAGAAACTCCTTCCTTGTCATATCGCTGCTGATACCTGTTATGGCCGGTATGGGACTGAATTTCGGCATTGTGCTTGGAGCCATGGCCGGGCAGATAGGCTTGATTTTCATGCTCGACAGGGGAGTAGTAGGCATTCCGGGAATTGTTCTTGCTATGCTTATTGGAACACCAATCGCGATTCTTTTGGGTATGCTTGCGGGAACGATCCTCAATCGGGCCAAAGGCAGAGAGATGGTTACATCAATGATTTTGGGATTCTTCATAAACGGAATCTATCAGTTTACAATCCTCTACGGTATGGGAAGTGTAATACCGATTGCCAGTAGCAAGCTGCTGCTTCCCAGAGGATACGGCGTCAGAAATGCAATCGATTTGATAAGCGTAAGAAAAGCTCTCGACAATATGTGGTCCATTGAAATAAGCGGGGTCTCTATTCCTCTCGGTGTCTTCGCAATAATAGCTGCACTCTGCATATTTGTTTTCTGGTTCACGAGAACAAAGCTTGGTCAAGACATGAGGGCTGTGGGCCAGGATATGCAGGTGGCGGCAACCGCCGGAATAAATGTGGATAGAACGAGAACGCTCTCGATAATTATCTCGACCGTTCTCGCCTGTTACGGTCAGATTATCTTCCTGCAGAATATCGGGACGATCAACACATACAATTCCCACGATCAGGTCGGAACGTTCGCCATTGCCGCGCTTCTTATTGGAGGCGCCTCAGTCGCAAAAGCAACCATTCCAAATGTCTTCATTGGAATCACTCTCTTCCATCTGACCTTTATAGTCGCTCCAAGAGCGGGAAAAGAACTCTTAGGCCAGGCACAGATCGGCGAGTTTTTCAGGGTCTTTGTATCTTATGGAATAATCGCCATTTCACTCGCTCTCTACGCCTGGAGAAGGCAGGTTGAAAAGGAGACTGAAAGAAGACAGGCAAAGGCAGCAATCAAAGCAGCGGTTGAAGATGGGACAGGAGGGTGATCACATGAGGAGGAACGCTATTAGAGTTGCCCTTGTCGTGGTTCTGGTTGCCTTAGGGTTCGTTCTCTACGTCATTGGCAAGGAGCACCGTGTTTTCGTTGACAATAGAGACATAGTTATCAACGGCGTAGAATACAAGTCCGCTAATCTAATTTATGTAATCGTTGATGATGTGGACCTTGGTGAAGTTGGGAAGGAAAAGAGAAAAGTTGCGAACACACCAGGACCATGGCACAAGATAACTGCTATCGAGAAACTTCCTGACGGTACTACAAGAGAAGTAGTACGGAAATTCAACTTAGCACCCAACGATACCGCTGTAGTGAATCTTGTAGCGCTATTTGAGCTTGAGGATGGATGGCTTGCAATAGAGTGATCTAACGCAAGCGCAGCGCTCACTTCATCTTAGTTGATCCAATAATTACTCTAAGGGGGCGAACAAAAACCTTGTTCGCCCCCTTTTCATTGTGCAAACTCGAAGTACTACTCGCTGTGGATGGGACGTTTTGCATTCCCTCACTCTCACCTGCAAGGCAGTAGATTCCGCCGCGCAACATATCACGAAGACTTTGTTCTTCCTCCCATCGTCCTCATATTCCAAGTTCCATAGAAATGATTAAAGAAGCAAGAGATCAGCGCCCTCCTTCATGCTAGAATACAGACCTCGAAGACTCTCTTGAATTTTCTTTTCAGAACAGACCACACTCTTCTTTCATTTTCGTGCATAAGCAGCTTTGTGATATAATTAATATATCCGATAAAAACTATCGGAGCTCATGAAGAATGAGAGGAGGGAAATTATGAAAAGATTCGATGGCAAGGTCGTTCTGATAACAGGTGGAAGCTCAGGAATCGGAGCCGATAGTGCAAGAGCATTTGCAGAGGAAGGAGCAAGTGTAATCATTTCGGACGTTGACGAAGAAAAAGGCAGAAGACTCGAGGCAGAGATAAAGGAAGCTGGAGGAAACGCCCTATTCATGAAACATGATGTCTCAAACTCTCGAGAGACAAAGAAGCTCGTCGACTCGATTGTCGAGAAATTCGGAAGGCTAGATGTGGCTTTCAACAATGCGGGAATCGCAGGACCTTCTCTTCCTCTTTCGGAATATCCTGATGATGACTGGGAAAGGGTTATTTCGATCAACTTACTTGGTGTCTTCTACGGAATGAAGTACGAGATCCAACAAATGCTCAAACAAGGCGGTGGAGCAATTGTCAATACCTCCTCCATTCTAGGCAAAGTGGGTTTCAACAATGCTTCTGCTTATGTGGCCGCAAAGCACGCCGTTGTTGGAATGACAAAGGCCGCAGCGCTTGAGTATTCAAGTAAGAACATACGAATTAACGCTGTGAACCCCGCTTTCATCAAGACCCCGCTGCTTGAGAATTCAGGCATGAAAGAGGGTACGCAGATGTATGAGATGCTTGTCTCAATGCATCCTGTAGGTAGACTTGGAGATCCAAGGGAAGTGGCAAGCGCAGTTCTCTTTTTATCAAGTGATGAAGCTTCTTTCATTCACGGCGAATCACTAATGGTAGATGGAGGATACACAGCAAGGTAAGAGTAATGACGATCAAAGTTTATTTAGGGGCGCCTGGAGGCGTCCTCTTCTTTTATAATGGAAGGGAGTATCGATTCAAAGGAGAGCTAAATGGAAGAAGCGACGCTTGAGTTCAAAGACCTTGAAAACATGCTTGAACACATAAGATCGGTTCTGACCAGCGTAGGTTTGAATAACCTGAGAGTTAGGTTTCCGGCTGATGTGACAAATATAAATGTTCGGGGAAGCTATGTATATATTAGCGTTTCTCAAGATTATGAAGAACGTGACACGAAAAGGCGAATAGACCTGAGCATGATTTCTGGAAAGCCTGCCTTTGCAAGGATGGGAAGACAGCTGGCTCTCAAGAGCTCATCCGATCTGAAGGGCAAGAAGTGGCTTTTCGAAGGTACTCTCAGCTTCTACAAGCCTCGCGCAAGCTTCTCCATCTGGATAGATACGATCGCCCCGATCGGCGAGTCAGATATCACTGCACGCAGAAGGGAGATTTACCTCGCTCTGAAGGCCAAGAGAGCTCTGAGGATTGAAGAGCATGATCTAAATGAGCTTCCGCCCATTAAAAGAGTAGCCGTAATTTCTTCTTCAACAGCGGCAGGACTCGGCGATTTCTTCTCGAATCTTTCTGTGAAATACCCATACAAGCCTGTTGTGCATCTCTTCGAGTCCTATATGCAAGGAAATCGCACGGTTCCAGGGGTGCTTTCCGCTCTTGAAACAATCAAAAGTTCTACCGTCAAATATGATGTTGTGGTTATAACCAGAGGTGGGGGATCTGCAAGTGATTTGATGTACTTTGACAGTCTCGAACTGGGCATTGCCATTTCAGAGTTTAGCAAGGAATACTGCCCGGTGTTGAGTGCAATTGGGCACGAAAGAGACTTCACAATACCGGATTTTGTTGCCTGGAAGCGCTTTGATACTCCTACCGCAGTAGCAAGGGGGATAAGTGAACAGATCAATGAATACATAGATTCTTTGCGAGAATTCGCCGACCTTATTGATAACGATGTTGAATGGCAATTTGAAAGAGCGGGAAGCGAGATCGGACCCGACAGACTTCAGATTATTTCCGACAGGATCAACGACAACATTAGTCGAATGGATCGATTCATTGAGGATGAAGCAACAACTTTATCCGGTAACATTATGCACAGAATAACCCATGCAATGAACGAACTTGGATCATTCAACCCCTCTAGATACGTTCTCTCAATCGAGCGAGCAATGAATGAAGTTTTCTCGACCACAGACGCTCTAATGAACAGGGCGGACACTTCAATTCTGAGAAGTCTTGCTTTTTGCGAAACTCAGCTGGATTACGGTAAGCTGCGAAACAGCCTCGAAAGATATTTCATGAATTCCGATGTAGCCGTCGAGACTTTCGACAAATCGATAGCAAGGCTATTAGATGATCTTATTATGCGCACTGGAGATGACCTGGACAATCTTTTTGATCAACTTACTCAACATGGCGGGTATGCGGCATCCTTGCTGTTTGGGGGCGTCGTCCTGAAGAAGAATGACCTGATAGTGAACAGCGCCAAGGCCGTTTTTGCAGGTGACAAGCTAGAGTGTGTCTTCAAAGATGGAGAAGCAAAGACTACTATAGATGAAGTGAAATCGGAGGTGTGACATGGATGAGAAAACGCTGGAATCAATCTTGAAATTGAAAGAAGAACAAATAGACTCCATGGACTTCAAGAAACTCCTTGGCCACATAAGGTCGATTGATGAGTATTTTCGCACCAATTCCCAAATTGATGTAGAGATTGCGCTCAAGGCTTATCAGAAGGCAATTCAGTTATTGACCGCTGCGCGCTTGAGACTGATAACGCTTAAGAAGGAGAAGGAAGAACTTGATAAGCAATACTCGAGTTTTCTGAACTCCATTGAAGCGGAAGAGGTTTCCGAGGAGCCTCAAGAGACATCTACGGAAGACGAAGATGGAAAACTTCCATTCTGAAAGCTTTCTCCGCGAAATCACTCTCAAGAACGGTGACTCTTGTCGTTTCTGCAGAGCGGGCGTTGGTGATTCAGAAAGAATAATCGAATACATTAATTCAGTAGCCGTCGAGTCCGACTTCCTTAGCTTTGGAAGAGGCGAGTTCACCATGAGCAGTGAGGATGAAAGACATATCATTAGTTCGTTCAAGGAGAGGAACAACTGCCTGATGGCTTTTGCCAAATGTGATCAGAGCATAGTAGGCCTAATCACGATGCAAGGCGGCTCGAGAAAGAGGATATACCACTGGGCAGAGATAGCTCTTTCCG
Source organism: Mesotoga sp. UBA6090 (assembly GCF_002435945.1). NCBI lineage: Bacteria > Thermotogati > Thermotogota > Thermotogae > Kosmotogales > Kosmotogaceae > Mesotoga > Mesotoga sp. UBA6090. The sequence continues at coordinate 1,540 of NZ_DIXC01000073.1, read as the reverse complement.
TGTCAAAAAAGTACTGGGGAATGAGAATTGGAAGAGCGCTCATTGAGCTCTCAATTGAACATGCTCACAAAAACGGAATTACAAGGATTGGTCTGAGAGTCCGCACCGATAACGATCGGGCTATAGCTCTCTACATAAAGATGGGCTTCGAAATCGAGGGAAAATTAAAGAAATTCATGAAAGTTAACGATCATTATTTCGATTTCTACCAAATGGGCCGAGACGTCTGACTATTTCCTTCTGAAAAGAACGAGCAAACCAAAGAGAATAAGAACCGCACCGACCACTATCATTGTCCACTGGGAAAGCGATGAAGGTATCAGGGCGATCACACCCACGGCAGTTAATATCACAATCGGAACCAGCAAACCGAAATTCCTTCGTCCTTCGCCAAGATAGAGCTGCAGCAGCCCAAAGGCAGGAGCAAGAACGAACAGACCCCAACCTCCTTGAGAATAGAAACCGGGAAAGATGACTCCAAGAGTCAGCGCAAGGGCAACAACCAGAAGAATCCCGCCGGAAATAAGCAGACCGTTGATCTGGTTCTTAAAAGCATTGTGTTCCATAATAATACCCGGGAGCCAGATGAACAAGAGCCAGAAGTTCGACAGGACGGCTGGCACAAAAATGATCACTAATCCAAGAGCAATAACAATCAAACCTAGAAAGATCTGAGACAGTCCGCTCTCTTTCTTCACATTCTCTTCTTCCATTTCATAACCTCCCCTTTCTAAGCTCCTAAGAAATATAATACCTGATAATCCTTGATGTTGCACCTATGCAATCTAAGAGTCACCGCACAGTTTCATTTGCCGAATGAAGCACAGTATACAATTGCGATTCTTGTAGCTGGTAAGTAAAGAACTCACTCCAGCAATCGAAGGCTGAAAGATGAACGCTGAAAGTGACAGCTCCCGCAACAACCAGCTTGATGATCGGAGGATATTTCTTATTCACCTTCACAACTTCATGCTCATGTGGTGTTCTAGTTCATTAGAACACTAGCAATATACATTGTCACGTACTACTTCCAAGAATTCTCCTGCGATTCCTTCTCGCATGCACTAACTTTGAATCAACAAGGAATTATAGTCAGAAGTTCTCTATACTCAAAAACTGTGCCCAGGCGAGAAGAGATCAGAAAACAAGATTCTATGTCAAGCCGCAATGACGATACCCTTCATCAACTGCGGGGGACAGACACCGGAAAACCTGTCTGACTCCACATTTTGAAGTCTTTCCACAGTCTCGGTCTGACCCTTGATTATTGGAGAATAATATAAGGACACTAGGGTTTAACTAACACTTCCTCGAAATTGCTTTGAATTTGAGAGAAATCAATCGGTGAATTGTAATTCAGAGATCCATGAGGCCTCAGTTTGTTATAGAAACCAAGATAGACATTGAATTTCTTGCATAGATCGTTTAGATTGAGAAACTCGTTGTTTTCAACGAATTCCCTTTTTGTTTCTGGCAAAATAGAAATGGCTCTTCCTCAGTGTATAGGAAAGGAGTCAAAGAATGCGTAGAATTGAGTAAG
>NZ_DIXC01000072.1 GCF_002435945.1 Mesotoga sp. UBA6090 | reverse complement strand
ACTCAATCAACACAAGATCCCGGTCTAGTGACCTAAGTAATTCTTCCAATTCCCTCATCCGCTTTCGATAATAAAATAAGTGGCTTACTCAATTCTACGCATTCTTTGTCTCTTTTCCTATACACTGAGGAAGAGCCTATCTCGTATGCAATCCAAAAAATCAAACTCGAGAAGAGTGAACGACTCCTCGAGAAGAGGTTCTCTTTATTTATGGATAAACTGCCCGGTGCCGTATTCATTTCTGATAGTGACCTGAAAACTTCATACTTCAATGACTTCGCAGCCAGAGTCTTTGGTTTCAGAGAAGACTGGAAAGGAAAGGATCCCGAAGCCAACTATCCCGGAGAACTCGGCAAGCTGATACTTGAAGATGATAGAAGGACTCAGAACGGGGAGAACATCGTGAGGGAAGAGAGGGTACTCGATACCGATGGCAAGGAAAGGATCCTCTATGTTCAGAAGTTTCCAATTGTTTCAGAAGAAGATAAACCGATGGTCGGTGCAATCGCCATGGATATTACCGAATGAAAGCTCGCAGAGATGGCCCTCACCAGATTGGGAAGAGTCATTGATCTTTCAGTGAATGAGCTATATATATTCGATCCAGAGACTCTGAGATTTCTTCAAGCGAACAAGAGTGCTCTAGAAAATTCAGGGTACTCTCTTGAAGAGTTGCGAAAGATGACTCCACTAGATCTGAAGTTGGAGATGGATAAAAAGGTCTTCGAAGATATTCTCTTTAGGCTCAAAATAGAACCGGGAAGTTACGAAGTCTTCGAAGCCTTTCACATAAGAAAGGATGGCACCAAATATCCCGTTGAAGTAAGACTGCAGCTTCACGAAAATGAATACGAACGTGTCTTTGTTGCCATTGTCCTGGATATCTCCGAGAGAAAGACCGCCGAGGAATCGGTGAAGAAAAGTATTGAATCACTGATAAATACTTTGTCTTCCCTTGTTGAAGCGAGGGATCCCTACACTTCCGGCCATCAGAAACGTGTGAGCGAGCTTTCAACTGCCATCGCCCGAAGGCTCTTCCCCGATACTGAACTTCACAAGGACACTATTGAATCGATTAGAGTTGCGGCTTTGCTTCATGACATTGGAAAGAGTGCAGTACCTTCCGAGATACTGACAAAGCCAGTGAAATTGAACGATCTCGAGTACGACCTCGTCAAAGAGCATTCCAGTAAGGGCTACGACATCTTGAAGGGAGTTTATTTCCCTTGGCCCATAGCGGATATTGTGGTCCAGCACCATGAAAGACTTGATGGCTCCGGATATCCAAATGGGCTGAAGGGAGAGGAAATCAGAATTGAAGCTCGAATAATCGCCGTTGCCGATGTCGTTGAAGCCTTGTCTTCACACAGACCTTACAGAGCCTCTCTTGGTATAGAAAAAGCACTTGAAGAGATAGCACGGAAGTCAGGAAAACTCTACGACCTGATGTCCGTAAATGCTTGTCTGGGAATTTTCAAAGAGGGCTTCGAATTCACTCCATGAACTATGTCAGTTCCTTATACAACGACATGAAGTGTAATCTCGGTTCTCTAGGCAAATCTTCGTTCTAGATGTTCAAGATAATACTTCACTGCTGAAGCGATGTTTTCAAGAACTCTACAGCTTACCCTGTCGATCTGGCGTGTATCTCCAACGGCGACAAACTCTTCAAAATAATCCCTGGAAAAATCTATTTTCGAATGCGAAGAAGAGCTTTCATGAACTATTCTTTTTATTGGCCTCTCAATTTCAGGGAGAATGCGTAAGGCCCTTTTTCTGGTTGTCTTTACCATGTCTGTAAGTCCATCAAAGACACCGGCTTCGACTTCTCTTACTGCTCCTATGAAAGGTGCATACTCTCTCCACAATCGGTAGCCAATGTACCTGTCATGAAATTTATGGTAACTACTGATCTTCTTGAACTGGCTCCCGTAAAAAAGAGGGATCTTCAGAATTTCGGAGAGAGTGCCCGGGGAAGTATGATAGGGTGTTCCGTTGTCCTCAAGATAGTGAATCGCTCTGGCTGCAAATCTTAAAGCCCAGTACTTGTCATTCTTACTCATAGCAAGCTGACTCATCCTGTCGAAATGAAGAAATCTCTTCGTGACCTCGCCAAATCGAAACAGTATGCGATATTCTTCATGACGCCAGGATGCGCTACTACCCATTAATTTTTGCATGGGCGAGAGAATAAGTTCTCTATCCATTCCAAAATCGGGTTCGTATGAATAGACCGTAATTATCTGCCAGGCAGGGGCTTTGCCATCTATCGGAGAACGGTTATCGAAGAAATCCACATGAAGCTCTCTGTCTGAATCAGAAAGATAAGGCTTCCCCAAATAATCTTCGAAAGCACTCACTGATTGATTGTACGGACCGGGATCAAAGGATCCATATGTATAAGGAGTTATAGTTACTTCCTCAGAAAGAAAACTGCTATTCAAGTTCAAACAATTGTAAGTCAGAACATCATGACCATCCATCTCAGCTCTTGATAACCCAGGCGCTCTCCTTAGAAAAATACAGATCCGTTTCCTTTCCTACAACGGGGAACTTTCTCTCAATCGGGTTGAAAGTCACAGCATTGAGTACCTTTCCATCGGGAAGCTCAATTTCGTACTCGACATTCGACCCCAGAAAGACGTATTTCAACACCTTTCCACTGAGAACATTGATCTTGTCTTCTTCTCTGTCCGACAAAGACTCCGGTCTCAAGACTATCCTTACACCGTCTCCAGGAGAGAGCTCTCCACCCTTTCTGCCCACAAATTTCTTTCCCAGTGAACTGGATGAAACAGTTACCGAGTCTCCATCGATGGATTCCACCTCGCAGTCAATGAAATTGACTCTGCCTATGAAATCCGCTACAAAACTGTTCTGGGGTCTAGCATAGATGTCGAACGGACTCCCGATCTGCATAACCTTCCCGTCGCTCATGACAACAATTACATCTGAAATGCTCATCGCCTCGACCTGGTCGTGAGTTACATAGACGCTGGTAATATTGACCTCCTGTTGAATTCTCCTGATCTCAAGCCTCATAGACTCCCTCAATTTCGCATCGAGATTAGAAAGCGGCTCATCGAAGAGCAGAACGCTTGGTTCCATAACCAGACTCCTTGCAAGTGCCACCCTTTGTTGCTGACCCCCCGACAACTGATCAGGTCTTCTCTTTTCAAGTCCCTTGAGGCCGACGAGATCAGTCATTTCCCTTATCTTCTTCTTCATGGTGCTTCTGTCCAATCTCTTGAGCTTCAAACCAAAAGAAATATTCTCTTCCACAGTTAGATGAGGGAAAAGAGCGTAACTCTGGAAGACCATCGAAATGTTCCTCCTGTTGGGAGGCAGATTTGTGACGTCCTTTCCATCCAGCAATACGCGCCCATTTGTGGGAACTTCAAAACCAGCGATGATCCTCAACGTAGTAGTCTTGCCACAACCAGAAGGCCCCAGAAGCGTTACCAGTTGTCCTCTTTGGATCTCCTGATCGAAATCGTCTACGGCAACTGTTTCTGTCCCGTAGCTCGTGAAGACCTTTCTCACATTTCTTAATACTAGACTCATCAAATCACCCCTGTCCCGCCGTTCCAGCGCTGGATAGACTAATTTTGTTCTTCAGGAAGATCTTCAGTATCAGAATGAAGCCCATAATCATACCGATCAACAGCACGGAAAAAGCACATGCTTCCGATAGACGTCCGGAATCGCTCTGACTCAGTATTTGAACCGTTATCAGGTTCCATCTGGCAGAAACAAGAAATATCGCCGCGCTGATTGCAGTCATCGCTCTAACAAAGGCAAAGACCAAAGCAGAGAAAAAGGCCGGCATAATTAGAGGTAGCGTCACTTTCGTAAAAACCTGCCTGTTATCTGCTCCAAGTGTGTATGCCGCCTCTTCTATCGCCGGGTCTACCTGGTTCAACAACGCAACTCCCGACTGTATTCCAACGGGTATATATCTGAAGACGAAATTGAGCACGAGTATTGCCAAAGTACCAGTTAGCAGCAACGGAGGCTTGTTGAACGCAAGAATATAGCCTATTCCTATCACGGTTCCAGGAACTGCAAAACTCAGCATGGAGGTGAACTCCATAACCCTTCTTCCGGGAAAGACCTTACGTACAAGCAGAAAGGCAATTATCATACCAAGTACGGCAGATATTGGGGTAGATGTGAAGGCAATCACCAGAGTATCCTTTATCGCTTCCAGTCCTACATCAAAGACGTATCTGAAATTCTCTAGAGTGAAGGTGTTGTTCATCCCCCACGCCTTAACGAAAGCTCCCCAGAAGATAGTTGCATAAATGGTAAGAGTGAAGACCGCAATTAGCATACAGAGAGAGAATAAAATCCATTTCACCGGCTTGCTGACGCTTTTGAGGACAGAGGTTGTCGGTTTCCCTGTAACCGTAACGTACTTCTTCTTTCCCACCCAGTATTTCTGAATTATGAACGCAACGATGGAAGGGAATAGCAACCAGACCGCCAGGGCAGCGCCGCCTCTAGTATCGAACATCCCGGTAATTTGCAGGTATGCTTGAACTGAGAGCACGGGGAATTTGCTGCCTGCAAGAATCAAAGGATTTCCAAAGTCGGCGAGCGATTCTATGAATAGAACAAGCATTGTGCTTGCAATACCTGGAACAGACATCGGAAGAATTACTTTCCTGAATGCCTGCCATCGGTTTGCACCGAGATTGAAGGCGGCATCTTCAAGCGTTGGACTGATAGTTCCTATAACGCCGTCCAGTGTGATGAAGGCAACCGGAAAAAAGCAGACCACCTGAGCCATCATGAGGCCCCATAAACCGTATACAGGGAAATTTCTAATTCCAAATATCCCGGCAGTAATGATCCCGTTGAATCCAAATAGCATTATGATCGAAAGCGCGCCAATAAACGGCGGGAAGACTATAGGCAGAACCGCAACAGTTCTGAAAAAGCCCTTCAGCGGAATGTCCGTTCTGTTAAGAGTGTATGCAAACAGATACCCGACAAGCATTCCGAATACTGCCGTAAGGCCAGCCACCAAAAGACTGTTGAAAAAGCCCTGCCTCATGTATCGATTCGAAAAGGCATGACTGTACGCGCTTAGGTCAAATCCGCCATCCTTGTTGGTCATACTAACCGCAAAAACCCTGAAAAGGGGATAGACAATGAATATGGCCAAGGCGGCGAATATAAGGATTATTATCAAAAGCAGAACTGGATCCCTAAGAAGATTCAGAAACCTATTCTTTGCTTCCTCTCCCCTCATAGCCACAGGACGACCTCCTATTAAAGAGGGGGATTTCTCCCCCTCAAAGCAACTCTAAGTGATCGTTAGTATGGAAGTACTTCGTTAATCCATCTCTCGATAAGTCTGGTCTTGTTTTCTGCGGCCCACGAAGGATCAACAGAGAGAAGATTGATCGTTGAAAGCGGCTGCAGGCTTCCGAAATCGACATCGGGTCTGATGGGGTAGAAGTATGTCTTCTGGTCTACTACCTGCTGCTGCCCAGCTCTAGAAACTACCCAGTCGATAAGCTTCTGAGCATCGGCAAGGTTCTTGGCTCCCTTAAGAATCGAGACTGAAGCCACTTCGTAGGGCACTCCCTCCTTGGGGAATACGACGGACACAGGATATCCTTGTTCCATGAACTGGAAGAAGGCCGGCGTAAACTGGATTCCAAGCGCAACCTGACCAGGGCCGACGGCCTTGGAAGGTCCGGTTCCGCTCTGTGTGTAGGTCTGGATATTTGGAGCGAGATTCCTCAGATACTCGAAAGCTCCGTCTTCACCGTAAACCTTTACTAAACCAGTGATCAAGCTGTAAGCAGTTCCAGAAGACTGGGGATTCGGATACTGAATCATTCTGCTGTATTCGGAAGCGAGGAGATCTTCCCAGGATTCCGGTAAGGAGGCCTTTATCTGCTCTAGGACGGATGTATTAACTCCAATGCCAAGAGGATTCATATAAATCGGATGGTAATAACCCTCAACGTCATAGAATTCCGGCGAGACGCCGTAAACACTCAACGTCTTGTAGGCCTGTGTTAACCCACGCTCTTTTGCAATAATATGGTTTTCCAGTGGAGCGCCAAACCATACATCGGCCTGTGGATTGCTCGACTCGGCTTCAATTCTTGCCAAGGCAGGCCCCGAAGAAAGGAAGACAAAGTCAACTTTGATCCCCGTGTCCTCAACAAATGCATTCAAAATCTTCCTCGCATTTGCCTCATCAACACTGGAATAAACCACGAGATTTGCAAAGGCTGATGCAACAAACACTAAAAAGATCGCAAGGATAAGAACTCGCTTCATACAAACACCTCCTATTAGCGTAACTACATTCTATCATCTGAACAGTTAAGCTGAATCCCTCCAAACTAGTTCCTATGGGTTTTGAATACATCGAATCAGTCAAATAGCCTCCCTCAAACTCAACTTTGACAGCAATGAATCTGAAAACAGCCAAACAAGGGAAAAAATGAAAAGAAAAACAGACGTACCACCACAGTGGTCTATTATGCAATCTCTTTGAGTAGATCCGGTGGTCTTATTTTGAGTGCTTTGAAAGCGTCGTAAGCATTGTTCATCATTTCAGTCCTTGCAAGAAAGCGTTTGCCTTCTACAGTTAGCTCAACCGCCCTTATCTCTTTCAAGTCTTCAAGCATTTCTGCGTAAGAGAAAGTACTTCCAATCTCTTTCAGCTTTCTGCATAAGGCAGTTTCCATTACAAGTGCAAGGAAACAAATCATTATGTGGCCCTTCACCCTCATGTCTGTGTAATGGTATATAGGACGAAGATCGAGTCCGCTCTTCA
>NZ_DIXC01000071.1 GCF_002435945.1 Mesotoga sp. UBA6090 | reverse complement strand
TTCCTTTCACTTCGAAGAAGTCTATCCATTGTGGAGGAACTTATTTCCAGAAGCTTCTGCTTGATCTCTTCTGTGAAAGACAAATGACCATTCTTGCTAAGATTCTCTATCGCCTCTTCAATAATGGCTTTGAATCTCTTGCCGCAAGGAAAGTCCAGGATCTCCCATATCTCAACAAGTTTTCTCAATACTTCAAAATCATATTTCTTCTTTCTCCCACGTCTCTTTGTGAAATTGCTTCTCTCATTCTTCTTAGAATAACCTCTCCTGAGTATTAATGACGCATAGCTCCGGTTGTACTCCGCTACTTCAGTAAACTCGTCAAGAATTCTACTCTTCTCCTTCTTTTCAGCCTCCCTGTACTTCTTTGAGTATTTCTCAATCAATCCAGTCATGTCTATTCTCTTCATCTTCGCATCTACCTCTTTCAACTTGGCATTCGCGAAGATTATCCCCTTGATCCTTACCTTTCGAGTAGTTTTATTTTTGATGCAACGTTACCCTTTTCGAGTAGATTATTTGTGATGAATATCGCAGAATAGCCAAACACAATGATCCCTGTCATACTTCCTCTGTACACTTTGAAGATACTACATTCGCTTAGATAAAGGCCTAGACTATCGCTGATGACGATTCCACCGATAAGCAAATTGAGCGAAGTCATCTGCTCCTGAACAAAGGGCCTATATAGGCGATCTAGTTTAGAACGATACTAAATATGAAGGAGAGAATGTTTTTAAGATACTGGTTCTTAATCTTATTGGAATTATCGCAGTGATAATTATCGTGTTTGGAGTTACAAACGGCATGAATGATGCACCTTTGGACGAGGTGATCGTGAGGGAGTACCATGGAGTAAAGCTGGACAACCTGAGCGCCTTCAGAGAGAATTCTATAAAGGGCGTGCAATATGTGAATATCTAAGAATATGGCTTGAAGATAGGCGGCCTTGCAAAAAACCCTTATTTCATGAACTACACTGAACTGCAGGAGCTTCAGCATGTCGAAAAGCTTGTAACGCTGCAATGTGTAGAGGGATGGACGAGGAAGATGCTCTCGGAAGGGATTCCGCTAATAGATTTGATCGAGAAAGCCGACCCTGATGACAGAGTGACAAATGTGATATTCAAGTCTACAGACGGCTACACAACCACTCTGACCCTAGACTACATTGGAGAAAGGAATATCATACTGGCCGACAAACTGAACGGTATCGAGCTGCCGCCAGCCCAGGGCTTTCCCTTCATTGTGGTCGCCAAAGACAAATGGGGCTACAAGTGGGCCCGTTGGGTTGAAGAAATCGAACGGTCCGACGACGACAAGTACAGAGATTACTGGGAAGAATTCGGGTACTGCAAAGACGGAAGCCTCGACAAACCGATGTTCGACAGGTAGAAGGGAATTGATCTTGACAGCGGTCTGCTGCGTTGTACGTAGTACGCTGACTGGATACAGTCTAAGACCCCTGATATAATGATGGCACATACCCACGCGCGTAGTCTTTGCTCTGTGAAGACAGATGTATCCTTTTAGACTGGGTTCGCGGGGATTCTTAGTAAGACCAAAGCTTAACTAGAAAAGAAACTTCAGTTCACGTGCCGTTCTCCAGAAGAATCGCTGGTAGGAGATGAAACTCTCCCGCCCAGCAGGAACGGCGAATACAACATACTTTAGGAATTGTCTTTTTTTTCATTCACCTTCGGGAATCTTCCACATCGAGCAACCTCTCAACTAAAGCGGATCTTACGTTGACCGCTCCAAAGAAAAAAGCGCAGCCACAGTGATACTCACTCCAGCGCGCTTCATTGCAAATCACCCGTATACGAAATGGAAAAAAGTCAAAACAAATCAACTGGATTATTTATTCCTCAAGATTATTATACAGAAACGATCAACAAAATCAAAATAGGCAGATTCTATCGGAAAATTCAGATCTAAGATTCCGGGAATCTACAGTCTAGTCGAGCCTTAACCTTCGTCCCCCTTTATCCTTCCACCGCCCCTTCTTCTCATTATTGTTGGTGGTTCTTCGGTTTCCGGCTTAGCTGGGGGCTCTACGGAGCCGGCCGGTCTCTGCGCGACCCGTCTTACGTAAGTATTCTCATCCTCTTCGGCATTGAACTTGAGGATGCCTTCGGCCTCCTTCTTCTTGCGGAGCTCCCGCAGCGCCTTGCCTTTGTTTATTTCGCTTTGTCTGCCGCGAAACTCTTCAAGCTTAGACATTACTTTATAGATATAGTCGTTTTCCGAGTATTTCAGCTCGATATTTGTCAGATCCCATTCTTCCTCGAATTTCTTCTTGGCCCTTTCTACTTCTCCCATGTACTCCTTCTGGAATTCTTCGAAGTGCTTGATTTCGTCAGCGATTGCTTCCAGCTCGATATTTTCCTCTTCAATCTCATCGGCATCGAGTTTCTCCTCAGTTTCTTTCATTCTTTCCTGAAGATCGGCATATCTCCTTTGATCGAACTGGCTCAACTTGCTTAGCAACTGAGATATGTCTCTTTCTGCCGTTCTCGCCCAACCGGGCCTTCGCAGCGTCTCGCTGTCGTTCTGAGGTATGAGTCTTTCCATATCGTTCTCGATTCTTTCCAACTGATCGAGCAACGGCTTCTTCCTGTACTCAAACATCGTAAGTCTGTTTCTGGTGAAAGATTTGTAATTAAGGTCCATAGATCTATTTCTCATAGCTCTGTTCATCCTCCTCCATTAAGGGATTCTTTATCTTGATTTTCAAAACGGTGGCAGAAAAGACCGGCGCTCAAATTGAGAGAGATTCTGATTTGTCATTGTCAGAAAGACTATATACATTTAGCATGTTGTTCTGGTCTTCTGGAGAGTCTTGTCGAGATGCTTCCGAAAGCGAAATGCTCATGGAACTTTGCTCGAGTTGGATCAGGTCTGGAAGGCAAAATCTTCTAGCCGGAAGGATCTTCGATAACGCGCTTTAGAGAATTAGCTTTTCGAACCAAAGAAAAAAGGGCCCATATCGGGCCCTATCTAGATCTGTGGGGGGTTGGGGTTATCTTGTCTTTCCGAAGCCCTTACCGCGTCCGGGACCTTTTTCGCTAGAAACACCGTATCTGTATCCAGTTCCGTCCCGTGCACTCTTGTTTTCCACTAATCTTTCGCCACCATTTGGGCAGTTGTCGTTAATGCCGTCTTCGTTTGCATCCACAAAGTTCTCACAGGTTGTAGGATCCTGAAGCCTCTGCATTGCTCTTGTAGCTACTCGGCCTTCAACTTCTTTTCCGGCCGGTCCTCTTCTGTTCATGTAGACCTTTTCGCCATCGACAGGGCAATTGTCGTTTACTCCATCTCCGTCTTCGTCCACGAAGTTCTCACATGCCACCACATCTTGAACTCTGTTCATCTGCCTTGTGCCATAATCTGCGGCCAAAGTCATTCCACCAATCAAAAGAACCGCTATCGTAATCAGAACTACTTTCTTCATCTTCTTTCACCTCCATCTGATTTTCAGTACATTCTCAGTCTACGGTCCATTTCTTAGAGGCAGCTTAGTAAATCCTTAGAGTTTGCTTAGAAATTTGAAGAAGGTGGTTGCGGGTAGCGGGTTGGGGTGGAAGAGCAGTTGCAAGCGCCGGGTCTGGGGTTGTGGGGTCTAGGGTCCCGCAGGAGCAAAATCCCGTACAGGAGCACCACGGATGACCCATAACTGAATCCCCAACAAAAGCATTTTGAGGTAGCCTTTTCAGGGCACCTTCGACAGGATGACAAAGTGAGGGATTAACTTAAGTAACTCGGGATGACGACCTTATGCTATTCAGAAAGCATCGCATGCCGTCATTCTGACAAAGCTCTTAGTCAGAATCTCGGTCTTCTCGTGAGCGCAACGAACTCTCGGAATATACTGTCTCGATTGATGGACGGTTTTTCACAGCGACTTCAGGGTCTTCTAACAAGCGGATTTTTCAGGTACAAGCGATCCCCTTCGCTCAAAGCGGGTTTAAGAGCTTCGCTTCGTGAAGTAGAGAATGTGAACTAGTTTTCCGTCGAAGGTTAACCGTCTCCGAGAAGAGCAGTTGCAAGTTGTCAGTTCCAAGTTGAAAGAGCGAGAATTGCCCAGAGATAAAGCTTTTGGACTCGAGAATTAGGCTGCCTTGTGATTTGTGACTTCTTATTCGCTGATTTCTTCCTTTTCTAAAGATAGAGTGATGGAATTCCAGCAAGCATTTACTGTCGATCGAAAATGCTCAAATAGAAAGGTTAAAGTGACCGACTCGATTCGGTCCCTCTTGATGCGTTGAGATTCGGAAAGCATACCCTGCTATGAAAGCTCCGCAAGAACTATCTCATCTTCATCCAGTGCCGGTTTCCCGAAGCCGGGGTCGTTCCCATTGAAGGAATTGTCTGGTGCTCCATAACCCGCATCTTTATCAGGGCCGTCAGACACTCCGTCACCCGGTCCGCTACCATTGATTGAAAGCACGATCCCAAAGACAAGCAGTAAGAAAAGCACAGTTGCGGTAATTCGTTTCACTTTCATCCCCTCGTTGCATTCAAATGATTAGATCTTATTACTTACCTCACTAAGGAGTTATTAAAGACCTCGAATTGAACTGCCTAACCGTTTTCTGTTAAAGGAGCTTTCGGGAAGACAAGGCTCATTTGAACTGGCTCTACTTGTGTCTGAAGGCAGGGCTCTCTATGGCAGGGGAACATCGACTCGCTTCAATTCACCCGCTCCCTTTGATGTCGGCTCCAAGCTCTGTGGGAAATGTCCATCAAAGAAAAGGCCGCCACTTACCTGGTAGTAAAGTAGCGGCGGCTGGACTAGGGGTAAACAGGGGTACTAGTGTGGTACTCTCATTCGGATACGGGCTTTCCAACTCTAAAGATATTCTTGAAAGCGTTCTGGATCTTCATGACCAATCTATTCATTAAGCGGACAAGCAAAGGCTCTGAACTTTCCGTTTCTTCCTCCAGGTTTTCCAGCTGCAATAATGTGCTGCCTCCCGAATCAACTTTACCGGCTCCGGGACCTTCTCCCTTTCCTATTCCCGGAGATCCAAACCCCGACCCGGGTTCCTGTTGGTCAGGAATACCGTCGCCGGGACCCTTACCATTATTTGCGAGGGCCAGGCAAAAGAACAGTGAGACAAATAGAACAATCAGTATGACTTTTCTCATAATCGTTAACCCCCTTGTATTCTTACTCAGATCATAGAACATCCGTGATTAAAAAGACATTAATGAATAAAGGCCTTTTCGAAAGCCAGATATATTGGCTCGGTCGACAAAGACTAATCTGATACAATCAGGGATGAACTGTACAAAGGGAGGTACTGATTTTGGAATGCGAAATCGACAAAAATCTCGAGAAATGCAACTGTACTTATCCTGGCTGTCCCAGAAAGGGCAAGTGCTGTGAGTGCATAGCTTATCATCGGAAAAACGGAGAACTGCCGGCCTGCTATTTCACAACAGAGCAGGAGAAGACCTGGGATAGAAGCGTTGAATATTTCGTGAGAGTTAACATTAAGAGATGATACTGGAAGTCGCTCTGATTTCCTCGATCAACTCTGAAATGCCGAGAAATGCAAAAATAGAATGATTTTAAATTATATATTCTCGAATTTTATCGGGATTTTTTTGGAGGAATAGTTGACTCAAGAGTTTTATAAGCGCTTCTTCACTATTAAGGAGTCTTACCTAATTCTCTTCGATGCGATGAGAACAATGAAATACATGAGCCGAACAAAGAAAAACAAAGAGCTTACCACCGAGTTGATCGAAAAGGTGATGCTTACCGTAACCGAAATAAACGGCTGCGAGGTCTGTTCAGTATTCCACAACAAGATTGCCGAAAAAGAGGGGATGAAGAAAGAAGAGATCCAGATGCTCTTCGTTACTGACGTTGAAGAGATTCCCCAAAAGGACGCTCCTGCCATCCTGTTCTCGCGAGAATATGCAAACTCTTCGGGAAACCCTTCCGAGGATTCATGGAATTCTCTTGCGACCTACTATGGGGAATCAAAGGCTAAGGGAATACTCGGTGCTGTCCGGACAATCATGATGGGAAATACCTTCGGAATAGTGTGGGGCGCACTCGTTAACCGTCTTAAGGGAAAGCCGGTTAAGGGAAGCAGCCTATGGTATGAAATCAGTATGCTTCTCTCTTTCATCTTCTTCATCCCGGTGGCCCTTGTACACGCCCCGCTTGCCGGTCTTTTCAATAAGCCCATAATAACCTTCCAAACACAAGAGGCTGCTGCTTAGACCGTTGTTGCGGGTATGTGGTAGCAGGTAGGAAGAGCAAAGGATCAGTTGCAAGATGCAAGTTGTGAGTTGTAAGAATAAAAGACGAGGCTAGAGGCTGGTGGTCGGAAGTCGAAAGATCAAGAGAAACTCGTTCGCCGTTGATGGTGTGAGAAAAAGTCTGTTCTTCGTTACCGGTCAAACCATTCATTCAGAGCGCCAGAGAGAACGGTAAAGCTAAACGGACAGGTGGAACATCTGGGATATTTTCAAAGCCCTGAAGGAGCTCAAGCAAATCAAAGCCATCTGATCAGAATCGATTCATTTCGTCATTGTGACTTAGTCATGGTCAGGATCAAGGTCTACGGGCAAAAAAGAGCGAGAACCGCTCGACAGCTTGGCCTGGTATCATTGTTGGTACGGCTTGAAAGGGGGCGTTGAATGGAAATAAGAAGGATCGACAGTTCATACATAGAGCGAATAATCGAGACCTTCTTGATGTCTTTCGAGTATTTCGAACCGGAAAAGAGTGAGTATTTCTTTTCCGACCCTTCCCTCTGGGAATACGTTTGGGGCGCATTCGACCGGAAGAGGCTCGTCGCAGCGTACATAAGCTACAAGTATCTCGCGAAGATCCTGAACAGAATTTTCGAATACAGGTATGTCGAGGCCGTTGCCACCCTTCCCGAGTATCGCAACGGGGGATCAAGGAAAATCCTGCTGAGAGATATTTAGGAAGCCAACCGGAAGGGCGTTCACATCATTATGCTCGACCCCTTCAAGCATGATTTCTACGTGAAGTTAGGATTTGGGCTGGGTTTCGAGAGCCTCGAGTACACTTTCGACTATTCGCTCCTGTCCGGTGATATGGAAGAGGACAACCTCAAGCTTGTTTCCAGGAGGCTTCTTGAGAAAGATGAGATGAGAGAACTGATTTCGCAAACCCGCAAAACTCTCTGGGATACCTCTCGCTATACCGAAGCTATCGAGATCGACGCTTGAAGTCAGGAGATATTTCACAGGAAAGATCTCTTTGGCGCCGAGGCCATTGACGACAGACGGCTGTCCCACGGAATGATGATATACGGCAAAAAAGAAAGAAAGATGGTGATCGAGAGCTTAGCCTTCATCGATCTTGCCGGCCTCTACGCACTGAAGAGGTTTCTGCTGAATCACAGAGATCAGATCGCAACTTTCGAAATGCGGAAGATGCCGCCCGATTTTCCGGCGAAACTCTTCTTCCATTCGAGATGGCAGGCAGGAAGAGAGCTAAAAATAATGGACGCCTCATCGCGTATGGTAAGAGTCCTCGATCCGCTTCCGGTCGTTTCGAGACTGATGGATACTTCTCCCTCAGAGAGTGTCATTTTGAAGATAAATGATCGATTGCTGCCGGAAAATAACGTGAAAATCGCGATCGGAAACGGGAAGGCAGAGATAAGCGAAGCAGCGGATGATTTCGAGATAGAGAGCTCAGATCTCGCCACTCTCCTTACAGGAAGGCTTTCGCCAATGAGACATTGGAGACTCGGAAAGCTGCGGGTCGGCTCCTGGAATAGCGTCTCGTGGGGAATTTCCGAACTACCCGAGAAAGTTCGAATTCTGGAATCCATATTCCCCGGAGTGATTACGCACAACGCTATCTGACCGGTTAGACACTTTTTTCTATCAAGCCGACTCGACGTTAATCGAATATAAGAAGAGTTGTAAGTCGGCATCCTTCCACCTTTCAAGGTAAGGCCCATCGATTTTATGAACCATGGCAAAATTCATCTGTCACACTTTTGAGTGGACAAAAACTGTCTACTATGTGCTACAATCAGACAATTATTGTTGGTTTTATTTAATCTTCATTTGCGAGGTGACTCAGTTGAGCTCGAAATCCTCTTCATCAAAGACGTTTTCCGTGCGCGGCATGCATTGCCAGAACTGCCAGCTCTTTGTCGAAAGTAAACTTGAGGAAGTTGAAGGCATAAAAAGGGCCAGGGCCTCCCTGAAAGATTCCTCGGTCGAGATTGAATTCTTGGGGGAGGTTATCTCGATCGAAAGTATCAACGAGATCTTGAGCGGAACGGGTTACAGTGTCGCTGAGGCAAAGTCGGAAAGGCCTACCGGAAGAGCAGTCAAGGTACTAATTGCCGCTTCTCTGGCCATCGTCGTCTTTTTCGCCGTGGAGAAATTCGCGATAGGCGGCCTGATAAACGTCGATTCAAGTTCGTCGTTGGTAGGCTTCTTCCTTTTCGGGCTGGTCGCAGGGATATCGAGCTGCGCTGCTCTTGTGGGAGGTCTTATTCTTTCTGTTTCCAAACATTGGTATTCTCTTTACGGTTCTGAGGATTCCTTTCTTCAAAAGCTGCAGCCCCATCTGATTTTTCATGCCGGACGGCTGGTCTTTTATAGCCTTTTTGGATTCTTGCTGGGTTGGCTTGGCCAGAGTCTGAAAATCTCTCTGACCTTTTCTTCGATCCTTGTAATAGCAGTCTCGATCGTGATGTTTATAATTGCACTGCAAATGCTGGGAATCCACACGGTGAGTTTATCGATCCCTCCCTTTTTACGTAAAGCGCTTACAGTAGATAAATCCAGACGTGGACGAATCATGCCCTTCATACTGGGCGCTACAACATTTTTCCTTCCCTGCGGCTTCACGATATCGGCTCAGGCTCTGGCGCTACTATCGGGCTCTCCTTTACATAGCTCGATGATAATGTTCTTTTTCGCGCTTGGCACCTTCTTCCCGCTCATCGCCATCGGGGCCTCATCAATAAAGTTCTTCGCCATGAAGACCTTTTCGGAAGTCTTCACGAAAATAGCGGCGGTTCTGATAATGTTTTTCGTCATCTACAACGTGAACAGTCAGCTTAACGTTCTGGGACTGCCAAGCCTGAACGATCTGACCATCGGGACCGGCGAACAGGTTTCATTTACTCCCGATGATTCGATGACCGTACTGGCAACGGCAGGTGAAAAAGAAGAGATAATTGTGAATGAAGCCGCGCCGAAGGAAACGGGTGAGAACATAGACATCGAAGAAAAAGTTGAAATTCAGGAAGTTGTGGAACAGCCTTTGGCTATTGTCTCGAGTGGACCGGAGATACAGGTTATAAGGACTGTGGCCGACGCTAGAGGTTATGCGCCCGATTATTATCAGGTGAAAGCCGGTGTTCCCGTCAGGTGGGAGATCGAAGATGTCGGCACCAGCGGTTGCACCAACGCTATCATCTCGCGAAACCTCTTTCCCCAACGTGTAGAACTTACCAGGGGGAACACCAGCGTTGTAGAATTCACCCCGCAACTTCCCGGCCAGTATAAATTCAGCTGCTGGATGGGCCACTACACAGGGATTATAGAAGTTGTGAACTGACGCCCTGAGCAAAAGGCTATATAGAGACGACTTTCCCAGTGATAGCGGATCGGCCCGTTGTTTCATTTACACAGTATTTCATCTAGTCTTGAGGTTAAAAGGTATGAAGAGCATAGAAGCGTTCGATTATTTTCTTCCCACAAGAATAATCTTCGGCTGCGGAACTATCGGCAGGGTAGGACAGCACTCCAGGAGGCTGGACAGAAAAGCGCTCATAGTTACGGAAAGGCACATTGCGAAGAAGACCGGTCTGCTGGATAAAGTAATCGGGCTGTTGAAAGAGGAAGGTATCACCTGGTAGTGTTCGGCGAGATAGTGTCCAACCCTCTCTCTGACACTATCGACAAAGGGGCTTCAATAGCCGTCAAGGAGAGCTGCGATTTCATCATAGGATTGGCGGTGGCAACCCGATCTATTCCTCCAAGTTGATCGCTCTGGTGGCCAGGTATGGAGGAAAGTGCTGGGATTACACAGGTACCGGCGGAGGTAGAAAGCCGAAAGCGGCCTGCCCGCAATAGCGATTCCCACGACCCACGGAACGGGGACCGAGGTCGACCCCTTCACGGTGGTCACCAACCCGGAGACCAATGAGAAGATCGGTGTGGGCTTCGACTAGATCTTTCCGACAGTTTCGATAGTCGATCCCGAACTGATGTTGTCCCTCCGCCCGAACAAACGGCAGCAATGGGTCTGGATTCCTTCTAACATTCAATAGAATCTTATATCAATCTGAATCATCAACCGGCCTCAGATCTTCTGGCTCTGGATCGATGTCGCCCATAAACCATTATCTGCCTATCGAGTATGAAAACCTGAACGACCTGGACGCAAGAGTAGCCCTCGCGTGGGCGAGCACGGCAGCCGGCATATGGGAGACGCTTTCGGGTTGTGTGGCCAACCTTTCGCTGGAGCACCCCGTGAGCGGCCACTACAAAGCGACACATGGCGCCGGACTTTGCGCTACCGGTCCCTCTCGCTGCTCGAATACATCCGTCGCCATATAGCGGAAAGACTGGCAGAAGTTGCGAGGGTGATGGGAGCTCCCGAGAGTGTCATCAGTGTGGAAGAGCTTTCAAAGATGGCCATAGTCTTGCTCCGCAGACTTCAGAAGAATGTCGGTCTAGATATTACCCTCGGCGAACTCGGATTTGAGAGCTCCAAACTTTCAACACTGGCAGAAGACACCATGAGAACGATGGGAGGACTCGTAACCGTAACTCCAGGAAACCTGAAAACCGTAGACTTGCGGAATATCTACGAGATGTCTATGTAGTTTTCTATGTGGATGATTGAAAAACGGAGATACTAGAGGAAAAGAAACTCAACAGCGACGGAGAATGGCTCTTTCGGCTCTTCCAAAGGACGGATCCATAATCTTGGGGAAGGACGGTTTTTCACAGCGATCAGCGTCTTATTACAAGCAAATCTTTCATCATACAGCGGCTCTTCTGACCGGCGAAGCCGGAACTTGCCTTTGTGAGGCAAAGGCTGGCTCCGATATCGCTTCCTGCCAAAGGCAGCATTGCGTCCACTGATGGGCTTCAGTGCTTTGCGTCCCGGTATGTTCTTTGCCGGCATTGCGACCACAGATACTTTCCGGCGCACTGAGTGTTACGCTTTGTCATTCCTTCGTCAGACTGGCTTTCTCCACGAAACTGAAAAAATCTATGTCAATTTGGAGTCTTCTCAATGGTATAATCACTACAAGTCACATAATTCATCCTACCTTAATCTAACGCAACAATGACAACCGTTCTCCAAAATCACACGTCTTTCAAGGAGGTTTCTTTGAAATGAGAAGATTTTTGATTTTGATTACTGTCATCTGTGTAGCCTTCTCTGTAACCCTTCTCGCTGCAGACTCGTTTACTGTTTACACGACTCTTGAAGAGCTTGCAGCAAAAGAGCTGTTCGACAAGTACGAAGAAGTTACCGGTATAAGGGTTGACTGGGTCAGACTTTCCGGTGGAGAGGCAGAAGCTAGAATGGAAGCCGAAAAGCTGAATCCACAAGCCTCAATATGGGTTGGAGGAGTCGGACTGAACCACATCAGCGCAAAGCTGAAGGGTCTAACAACTCCTTATTTCTCCAGAGCCGCCGGAAACACGCCCAAGCAGTACAAGGATTCTGAGGGCTACTGGATAGGTCTTTATCTCGGACCGCTGGCCTTCGCCACTCATAACGGTCGTGCTGCAGAACTCGGACTTGAACCACCCAAGGGCTGGTTCGACATAATCGATTCTAAGTACAAGGGCCTTGTGAGAGTGGCGAATCCAAATACTTCAGGAACGGCCTACAATCTCATCACTTGCATGATTGCTCTCTTTGGTGGTGACGAGGATTTGGCTTTCCAATATCTTAAGAAACTGGATCAGAACATCGAAATGTACACAAGATCCGGTTCCGCTGGTGGAAAGAGTGTTGCAATAGGAGAAATTCCCTTTGCTATAGGCTATGCTCACGATATGGTCAAGCTTAAGGTCGAAGGGGCAGATATCACAATTACTGTTCCTGAGGAAGGAACGGGCTTCGAGATCGCATCCATGTCTCTAATCAAGGATGGACCGGATCCTGTCAATGCTAAAAAGCTGTATGACTGGATTCTGACCGAAGAGGCGCAGGCAATTATCGCAGGTTGGTACGTTATACCAGTCTCAAAGATAGCTCCTAAGCATCCGCTTTCTTTCAGCATGGACGAAATCAAGACTGTTAACCAGAATTACGTCTGGGATGCCGAGAACAAAGAAAGACTGCTCGATCGCTGGACGGAAGAAATCGGCAGCGTGGTAAAATAATTGGTTGATCGGAGCAGGAGCTAGTCTCCTGCTCTTCTTCATTTTGGCTTCACCAATCAAGGTTACTCTTGGGGTGTGATCGGATTGTATTCCTGGAGAAAACTCTTATCATTCGCGTTAATTAGTGTTTTGGTCTTTGTAGCCCTTTTCTGGATCTTTGATACGCTGAAAGACTCTTTTTTTAAGGTTGTTAGAGACAACCAAAGGCAGCTGGTTACAGTTCTTGCCGAATCGGCACCAAGAGACAAGGAACTGGCCGAGGACTGGATTACCGCAGTAAACAAGGAGTTCAACGAAGCGGATATAATCTATGTTCACGGAGTGCCCGGCTGGGATGAACTGCAGGTCTTCACCCCGAACGAACAGCTGAGAACCTTCTATGAATCGAATTACAGTTCGGAGGACTTCGAAAAGGCGCTTGAAAGCGTCTACTATCTTGAGAACTACTACTCTTCCCTCGAGTATTCATTCGAAGGAAAGAGCGTTTCGCTGGTACTCGCACCACTGACAGATGAAACTCGTTATGGCATGACGGGATTTCTGGTTTTCCTAATGTCTGCGGAGGCTGGAGAGAATTACGCCAACCTGCTGAACATATTTATGCTAGGCGCCTTCGCCATTTTTGCCATTATCTATTTCATTTCGAAATTCTTCAGAGATCCTATCATGGGCTACGTCATCATGGGGCTTTTCCTCATGGTTGGAATCTTCGTAGCCTATCCTCTCTTTGAAGCCATCAGATTGACTTTCCTTGAAGACGGGAAGTTCTCGATGCAGACCTGGATTACGATTCTCTCTTCAAGGCAGTATCTTAACGCGCTCTGGGGAAGCGTGAAGCTCGGTATCCTTACGGCTTCCTTCTCGACGATCATAGGATTCATTTTTGCCTTTGTGATAAACAGGACGGCAACGAGGGGAAAGAAGTTCCTGAGCACTATGGGGCTTCTGCCAGTAATCTCTCCGCCATTCTCCCTGTCGCTATCGCTGATTCTGCTCTTTGGAAGCAACGGACTAATAACAAAGCAAATACTCGGACTGAAGGACTTCACAATATACGGGCTTGGAGGTCTTACAGCCGTACAGACTATCGGCATGTTTCCGATTGCCTTTCTCACTCTCTCGGGCGTCTTGCAGGCCATAGACTCTACTCTGGAGGAGGCCTCTCTTGACCTAAACGGAAGCCGTTGGAGAACCTTCTCGAAGGTCACGTTCCCTCTGGCTATTCCAGGAGTCCTGAGCTCCTGGCTGCTCGTCTTTACGAACTCTCTGGCCGACTTCGCAAATCCCTTGCTTCTCGCCGGATCTTACAAGGTCCTCTCAGTTGAGGCATATATTGAAGTCACCGGAAGAAATAGATTGGGTCACGGAGCTGCCCTTTCTATTCTCCTTCTCATGCCGACACTGACTGCCTTCCTAGTTCAAAGATTCTGGGTGAGCAAGAAGTCGTACGTAACGGTTACCGGAAAGCCCTCTTCAAGACTGAGCGATCTGGTTTCCAAGCCTGTGAAATTTGGCCTCATGACGTTTATCGTTCTTTTCATTGTATTTATCCTCGGACTGTATGGAACGATAGTGGCAGGCTGCTTCGTCGCCAACTGGGGTATAGACTACTCCTTCACTCTGAAAAACATAACGGAAGCGCTGCAGAGAGGAAGGGACGCGATTATAGACACCTTCACCCTTTCGGCAGTCGCCACACCATTCGCCGGACTGATAGCGATGATGGCTGCGCTGGTAATCGTAAGGAAGAAGTTTGCAGGGAAGAGGGTTCTTGAGGGGTTGATTCTCGCACCGTTCGCCATACCGGGGACGCTCATCGGTATCTCATATGTGCTGGCCTTCAACAAGCCTCCGTTGATTCTCGTTGGGACTGGTGCAATTATCGTAATCAACTACATAATAAGGGAACTGCCCGTCGGTGTCGAAGGAGGTGTGGCCACTCTCAGGCAGATAGATCCAGCAATAGAGGAAGCGGCACAAGATCTGGGAGCCGATTCTACAACTGTTTTCCGGACTATCGTCTTGCCTCTGATACGGCCGGCCTTCATTTCCGGGATGTCATACACTTTTGTCCGATCAATGACTGCCGTCAGTGCGATCATATTCCTGATATCCGCTCAGTGGTACCACATGACGGTTCTTATATATAACTTCTCAGAATCGATAAGATTCGGACTGGCTAGCGTTCTTTCCACTGTACTGATTATCATCGTCTTCGGCGCGTTCGGACTGATGAGACTTCTTGTGCCAAAGAACGAGTACATGGAAAAGAACGTAACTCTAAACTGATTATTGGTTTGCGAGGTGGTTTGATGTCAAAGACTTCTGTCTCAGTTAGGATCGAAAACGTCACCAAGGTCTTCAAAGATGTCAAAGGGAAGGCAGATGTTATAGCCGTTAACAATGCCAACTTCGATATAGAACCGGGGGAACTTGTCACTCTGCTGGGTCCTTCTGGCTGCGGAAAGACGACGACACTCAGGATGATCGGTGGATTCGAACTGCCCACAAAGGGAAAGATCTTTCTTGGGAATGAAGACATCACGTTTCTGCCGCCCAACAAAAGAGATACTGCTACCGTATTTCAAAGTTACGGGCTTTTTCCGCACATGAACGTCTTTGACAACGTCGCTTACGGCCTGAAGCTAAGAAAGCTTCCCTCAAAGCAAATAAAGGACAAAGTAATGAGCACTCTCGACCTGGTTGGTTTGAAGGATCTGGCCCAGAGGGCTCCTTCGAAACTCTCCGGCGGCCAGCAGCAGCGTGTTGCACTTGCGAGAAGCCTGATCGTGGAGCCTTCCGTACTACTTCTAGACGAGCCTCTTTCAAATCTGGACGCACTGTTGAGGGAACAGATGCGAGTCGAGATAAAGCGAATCCAGAAGACGCTTGGAATCACCACGATATACGTGACCCACGACAGGGTCGAGGCAATGAGTCTCTCGGACAGGATAATCGTGATGAAGAACGGTTTCATAAGGCAGATCGGCTCACCGAACGTGATCTATGAGGATCCAAACTCAAAGTTCGTTGCGGGGTTTGTTGGAAAGGTCGCCTTCTTACCGGTAGAAGTTCTAGAAATAGGCGAAACATGCAAAGTGAAGTTTGAAGAAAAAACTGTGGAGGTTCTCAAGTTTTCTCCTGAGATGTCACCCGGAGATAGCGCAGTCATTATGGCAAGGCCGGAATCTCTTAAACTCGTCGATCCAAGCAAGGGGATTATAGAGGGCCAGGTTGCGACAAACATATACCTTGGAGGAAGCCTCGAATCCTTTGTGACGACCGATCATGGAGAGATACTCGTTCAGATCGATAACCCTGCCGAAAAAAAGGTCTTTGCCGAGGGAGAAAAGGTCTCGATTGCGATCATTCCACATCTGGCGAAAGTCCTGCCGGATAAAGATGAATAAAAGTTGTTGGAATCATGGTAGCGGGCTTTTGGTAGGATTCAAGAAGACCGTGGTCGGACAGTGCAAGTTAGTGGCGGGAAAGGACAAAGTTAAACGGTCGGCCATCCTTTGGGAAGAGCATCCCAGGAAGTGATGCCGGTGCTTGCACGCCATGAGGCAAAAAGATCCAGTCTGCTGACGCAGGTCAGTCAAATTAGACAAGGTTGTCCGTTCACCGTCCTCCGAGAAAAGAACGTATGAGCCGGGTCTAGGGTAGTGGGGTCTAGGGTCTCGCAAGAGCGTTGCGAACTATTGTTGTAAAGAGCGGTTCTTGACTAAGGATGGCTCTTCACAGCGTTCAGCGTCTTCTGGCAAGCGACCAGCGGATCTTTACCCACATCAGTATGCTTGCGTGTTCTTCCCTTCGAATACCTTGACTGAGTTAAACTTACAAAGTAAAATGAATTCAGCAACGCTATTTGCCGTTTTTGGAGGCGATTTCTTGTTGGTTTTAGCTCATAGGGGTATGGGAAAGGGCAGATACGAGAATACGCTGAAGTCTTTTGAGGAGAGTCTGTCCTTTGGCGCACATGGCATCGAGCTCGACGTAAGGCTTACGAAGGACGGTGCGGTGATCCTGAATCACGATCCCGATCTCAAGAGAACTATGGGATTAGATGTCAAGCTGTCTGAAACGACACTCACCGAATTGGACAAGATGGACCTGATTGGATTTGATTCTATAACTACTCTCGAAACTGTTTACAAAGAGCTTCCCGAAGAAACATTTATTGATGTCGAAATCAAGGCCGTTGAAGCCGTCCCGCAAGTAATAAAGATTATCAAGAGGTTTGACGCGGTTGAGAGAACCATGTTCTCCTCTTTTCATCATGATTGTTTGCTTGCATTCACCCAGGAGTTCGTCGGTAAACCAATGATTGCCCCTATAATAGATAAAGAGATCCTTCAAGTCGGCGGCGAAGAGTATCTAGCGGGTGTCATCAAGAAGTACAAGCCCTACTCAGTGAATCTTAATAAAGATCTCTTCGAATACCTGGGAGTGGAAAAGGGCCTCTCCATGTTGCTGAAGGTGCGTGAAGGCGGAACTAGAATCTCTCTCTGGACGCTGAACGATCCGAATTTGCTCCACAAGGTTAGGGGAGTCTGCGACTTTTTGATCACTGACTGTTCTGATAAGATGATGGAGGTAGTATGAAGCAAACTGTACGCAAAAGCTGTATTGTCACCTTTCTAATCTTAACTTCACTGATGATGCTTCTTGTATCCTCTTGCGGCGAGAAGACAGCCCAGCCTGAGGAACGAATCTCGCTTTCTCGGGAAGAGATCCTTGCTCTTTCTGGAATTGAGGAGAGTGAGATCGATTTCAGCAAGATCAAGCTCGACGTTTCAGGAAAGCCTCAGCTTACTGTTGCAGTCTATAACGGGGAAGGGAGAGAGATCTTCTCAAAAGACTTCCCTCAGAGTGAAGTTAAGGGAGGCTACGTGACGGTTGCTGTGATCAAATCAGAGGTACTCGATGCTTTGCGATTTCTTTATGGCGTAACCGACTCAAAGGGAAGCTTCTCTCCAATAGTTCAGGACTTGCCATACTTCCAGTATCAGAACGTCGTTGTCAACAACACCGATATTCTAAGAATATCCTCAAAGGGAGAGTTCAGATTGTCTAGCGTAACCTTCGGCCAGGAAAGGCAGGAGATTTTTCTTAGAGTGAAGTAGATTCGGTACACCGGGAGGGGGGATTGACTTGAAAAGACTTTTAGTGGTGGTGATTCTTATGGCTTCTTTAATGGCATTCGGAGCAAGCTTGCCCAAAGAACGGATTCAAAATGCCCTAAGCATTCTTCAAGAGCTTTCGGAAACGGAAGACAGTGGGTCTTTTGCTGAGTTGATGAGCAAGTCCAACGGAATAGTGATTTACCCTGAGATGGTGAAAGCCGCGCTTGGATTCGGCGGGCAGTTCGGAGAGGGTTTTCTGCTCAAGAGAGGAGAAGATGGCCGTTGGTATGGGCCATTGTTCCTTAAGCTATACGGCATAAGCTACGGATTTCAGGCCGGTGTTCAAAAGAGTGGTCTGGTGCTTGTCATTATGAATGAGAAGGGTGTTGAAGGTTTTCTAAGCAATAACGTTACCCTTGGCGGAAACGCCTCGATTTCGGCCGGGCCTACAGGCAAGACTCTCTCTGCCGATACTGATTACAAACTGGAAGCTGCCATCTACTCTTATTCGGTCAGCAACGGCATCTTCGCCGGTGTCTCGCTGGGCGGTTCGATTGTACGCCAGGACACCGAAACAAACAGAGAATACTATGGATTGTCGCTTACTCCCACCGAGATTATTGAGAGGGAAGCAAGCGGAGTGGAAAACGAAGAGCTTATTGGATTTCTTAATTCATTGATTGGCCCCAAAGAATAGCCTTCCGCTTTAGCAATAAGAAACTGCAATAGTCTGAAAACAAATCGACTCTGAACTTCGATACTCCGGTTTGAGAGCTTCTGTTCTTTCGATATCCAACCTTCCCGTACTATAATGGCTTCAAGGCAGCTCCTTCTTAGTGAGTAAGGGTAGGTGAGGTTTCTGAGACTTCTCTTGGTTTTGTTTATTGCTCTTGTATCCGCTGGCCTCGCTGTGAATATAGAAACGATCGAGAGCCTCAAGGACGGCTACTATAGTGCTGACTCGAGAGGCTTTGAGATGGAAGACGGCAATGTTGCAACTGTTACTGCGATTCCCTATGAAGCCGTTTCGGAACTGGGTATCCCAATCGATGATCTCGTAGGACTCTTGTTCTTTGAGCTACCGGAGAGCTCTTCGGAAGTATCGTTTCTGAATGTGACAGTAACCGGGAAATGTAAACGTGGCGAACCAGTGGACAGGGTCTGGGCAGATCTTTACATAGTTGGGGACGATTTTCTTATCCAAACTGCAAGGTATGATCCATTTATCCTGACGGATTCAAAGAGGCTTGTGGTTGCTCTTTCGATTTATCTCGATACGTCAATCTACTATTCTGTTGTTCTAAACGGAAGTAGAACAGCCATCAAATGGGAGTTCAACATTGACATGTGATGAGATAAGGCAGTTCGATTCAGAAAAGGGGGCGGAGATCTGCGATGAGAAAGCTTAGCAAAAAGGTCTCTCTTCAGTTTCTGCTTTTCGTTCTGGCAGTATTGACTGTACTCGTCACACTGGTTTCGATTACATTCGTTCGCACGGCCACGGATGAATACAAGAGCTTTCTTAGCTCTAAGAAGCAATCGGTCTTTCAGTGGTTTATCGATCTGCGCAGAGACATGAAGCTCTTTGTTGACGGGTACGCTCTCGAAGGCGAGTTGGACAATGAATATGACGTACTCGTCCGACTCGGGGAAGAAAGAGATATTATTCTAAACAGGCCAGCGCTTTCCGAAGAGGAAATCGATGAACTTGAAAACTCTGGAAACGGCTTCAAAATGCTTGAAAGACAGCTTGTTTACTTCTCTACAGTGATCAGCAACGAATCGCCGTACATGGTCGGAATAGTTTTCGACAACGATGATATAGAGAGCCTTTCGTCCTTTCTAGGACAGGATGGGACTGCTTTTCTTCTTATCGATGATTACTTCGTAATTTCCAGAGAATTCTCAGACTCCGGCCTTTACGTAAGGACGGTACTTGACGAGGAGAGATGGTCAAGCGAAATACCATTTTCCGTAAGCGAGCCAAGACCGGCCTTTTCTCTCTTTTCCTCTGGTTCGCTCTTCTTGGTAGACAAGGTTTCGATCGGCGGCGCAGATATCTATGTTCTTCAGTCTGAAGGCCTTCTAGTGATGCTCAGAAACAGACTTCTTCCGATTCTGAGCATCGTTGTACTGGGTGTATTTGGATTCTCCTTCGTGCTCTCTTTCTCTCTTAACGCCCATATATCCAAGGCCCTCTCGGAACTGCTGAAGGGATTTGAGTCGATAAAGAAGGGATCCTTTTCACGGGTGAAACTCAATTCAAATGACGAACTTGGAGAGATTGCCTCCGAGCTGAACAACACAATGGGGTTTATAGAGAAGACGCTGGACAGACTTAAGAACTCCAACGAGTTGCTCAGAAAGGTTTCAAAAGAGGCCCAGCAGGCGAGCAAGATGAAATCGGAATTTTTGGCCAACATGTCTCACGAGATGAGGACTCCCATGAATGCAATCCTCGGCTTTGCCGAGCTTCTGATGAACGAGGAGACAAATCTTGAGAAAATGAAGTATTTGAAGACTATTTACAGAAGTGGAGAGCATCTTCTAAGCCTTATCAACGATGTGCTCGATCTCTCCAAAATTGAAGCGGCCCGTTTCGACCTTATGATCTCCCCTTACAGCCCATCGAAACTGGTCAAAGAGTTAACCGAAACATATCTCCCGATGGCATATTCAAAGGGTCTGCATTTTGCTAACAGCATAACCGAAAGAGTTCCGGAATATGTCAACGGTGACGAGTTCAGGATGAGACAGGTTCTGACAAACCTGATCTCAAACGGTCTGAAATTTACGGAGAAGGGATATGTCTCCATACTTCTTGACTACGACGGGAAACACCTGATTTATGTCGTTCAAGACACAGGCTTCGGGGTCTCCAGAGATGAAATTGACAAGATTTTCGAACCCTTCATCCAGGCCGATGGAACAATGTCAAGGAAATTCGGCGGAACGGGCCTTGGCCTGGCCATAACGAAGAAGATCATTGAATTGATGGGTGGAACCATTAGGTTTGAGAGTAAAGTTGGTGAAGGTTCGAAAGTAACTGTGAGAATACCTTCACAGGTTTCAACGGAAATACCAAAGCAGAAGGAAAAGACCGAAATCCCTGCATCGGGAAAGGTCATCGTAGCATCGGAAAATGAGGATTTCCTTATTATTGTCGGCTCGATGTTGGGGAGAAACGGCGTACGCTTTGAGCCCGTAACGAATCTAGCCAATCTCTCGAGAGCGGCGAGAGAGCTCGGTGCATCTCTTGTAATTGTGGATACTCCGAAGAACGCAAGCGAAGCTCTGACTGCTCTTGACGGGATCGATGAAGCTGCCATAATAGTAATAACAGATGCTTCCAAGGATGAGGTCCAGTTTGGCGACAGGGCCGATGAAATAATTCAGAAACCGGTAAAGGAAGATGAGTTTCTAAGCAAAGTCGGCAATTATTTCGAACTCAAGCCTAAATCTACAAGCGACAAGTATAAGATTCTGCTGACTGAAGATAATGAAGCCAACCAGCTGTTGATAAAAGAAGTGCTTGAAAAGGCAGGTTATTCCGTCGATCTTGCCGGCAACGGTAAAGAGGCCGTGGAAAAAATAAGGAGAAACAATTACAATCTCGTTCTGATGGATATACAAATGCCTGTTATGGACGGTTATGAAGCCACAAAGAAAGTTAGAGAAGAAGGTTACAAGATACCCATCGTTGCCTTGACGGCTCACACTATGCAGGGAGATGAGGAAAAGACTATCGAGGCCGGGTGTGATGGCTTCCTTGGGAAACCTGTTAAACAATATGATCTTCTCGAGGTTGTTCGTTACCACCTTGGTGTTTACGGAAAGAACGGAAACAGAAGAACCGACGGCTTTTCCAAGCCGGGTACTGCAAAGCATTCATCAGACAGTATCAGTTTCTTCGCAAAGGACATGGGGCTATCTATGGAAGAGGCGACCGCCATGTTCGTCGAGTATGGGAAACACATTGACAAGACTATCGCCAATATCCAGAGCGCCCTCGAGAAAAAGGACATGGGTTTCATCTCCAGAGAGGGCCATAGCCTTAAGGGTTCCGGCAGGATGTATGGTGTTGAAGAGATTTCCGAGATCGGTTTCGTGATTGAGGCGGCAGCAAAAAATTACGATGAACAAGGCGTCGCGGATAATCTGCTAAGGCTACGAAAGGTTTATAGGAGATTCTGGGAGTAAGACTTGAGGACGCATCTGTAGCTTCAACCAGCTTTTTTTGAGGATTTCTCTGTCAGTCTCGACTAATGGCATCACTTTCTAATAAAAAACTCTCGATGACTGTTTTCCATTCCAATTCAGCTGGGTTCTATGCAAAACATTCACTACTTTGTTTTCTTCCATGTTGCTGCAAGCCCGATTCTCCAGCATTGGAGAGAAGTGGAGATTCCAGATATGGTAACATTGAGAATATTACTCCAAGAGGCAGACGAAAATGACTATTTCGAAAATCCGCAAGCCGGTGGTGATTCGGTTGTTTTCAGTACTGATTCCATTTGAAAGAGAGGGAAAAGCATGGCCACGGTATTCTTTACTGATATGGAGACCACTCCCCAGATGGGACTTCTTTCGAAGGTCGAGGCTCTTGTGAAGAGAGCCGGTCTTGAAGACGTAATTGAGGCCGGCAAGCTTGTTGCAATCAAGCTTCACTTTGGAGAGTACGGAAACTTAGCCTATATCCGTCCCATTTACCTCAAAGTTATGGCCGATCAGATCAAAGAGCTTGGAGGTGTACCATTTCTGACGGATGCAAACACCCTCTATAAGGGAAGCAGGGCTAATGCAGTAGATCATATGAAGACCGCATCTTTAAATGGCTTTACGATGGAGTCAGTGGGCACACCGGTTGTAATCGCCGACGGACTTAGAGGCTCGGACGAAATCGATGTCGAGATAGAGGGTGAATACATTAAGAAAGCGAAAATCGCATCGGCGATAGCTCTGGCCGATGCGCTTGTTGTTGTAAGCCATTTCAAAGGACATGAGCAAACTGGATTTGGAGGGGCTCTCAAGAATATTGGAATGGGTTCGGCCTCAAGGGCCGGAAAAATGGAACAACACTCCGAGTCGAAGCCGGTTGTCAGAGAGGTAAACTGTGTGGCTTGCGGAATGTGTGAAAGAAACTGTCCGACCGGAGCGATAACGGTCCAAAGAGTCGCAAGAATCAACTACGATCTCTGCATCGGCTGCGGTCAATGCATTGCCATGTGCAACTACGGTGCAATGAGCGCCGGACCGGGAGGCACCCCCGAATCTCTTAGCAAGAAGATCGCCGAATACGCTCTTGCGGCTTCAAAAGGAAAGAAGGCCCTCTATATCTCCTTTATCAACAACGTGTCGCCAGATTGCGATTGCTGGCACATAAACAGGCCTCCAGTCGTGGAAGACATCGGAATAGTGGCAAGCAGGGATCCGGTGGCGTTGGACAAGGCATGCATAGATTTGGTTATCAAAAAACTGGGATATGATCCTTTTGAGAAGGCCCATCCCGGCATCACTTGGCATCATCAACTGGAACACGCCGAAAAGATCGGTCTAGGAAAAACAAGCTACAAACTCGAGAAAGTAGCCTGCTTCGGCAGGTAGTAAATGAAAGATCCAGGAAGAGATCTGTTTTGGTTCAAGCCAGATCTGCTATCAGTTCCTGGATTATTTCACTTAGGGTTTCGAAACTGAATTTCTCTCTTCCAAGCTCGAAGTTTCTCTCAGTGACTTCTCTGTATCTCTCTTGATCGAAGAGAAGTTCGGAAATATCTTTTGCAGCGTTCTTGATATTCCAGTCGGGAATCTCTACCAACCCTTCCTTGTAGCCATACTGATCACCTAGATCTATAAAGGAGATTCCACTATCCTGAATGTCGCTCTTGAAAACGCTGTACCTGAAAATGGCAACGGGTTTCTTAGAGACGAGGGCCTCCAGGAGCTGATTGCCCCAGCCTTCGAAGATAGTTGGGTACGTCACGATATCTGCCACGCTGTATGATTCGAAGAATGCCCGCTGAGTCAAAGAAGAGGAAGAGGCGATATCGATTACTTCGACACTGAGGTTCGATGCGAGATCATCGAGTTTCAACCTGTAGTCTCTGGACTGCCTTTCGGTTATGCCGGAATAGACAAGAACGACTCTTCCTGTGAACGCCTTCCCATTGTACAGATTCTTACCAGTCATTGACCGGGCAGCGATGTTGAATTCAGCGACGAGTCTTATAGCTGTTTCGACGGCCTTTCTCTCGGTTATTCTCGTGGCCTGCAGAAAGACGATATCACCTTCATTTAATCCGACCATGTTTCTGATTTCTCGATTGCTTTGATCTGAAGTCCAGCCGGGCTGCAGAAAATCCATAACGTTAGGTACGACAGCGGCCCGAATTCCTCTTCTCCTAAGAAGATCCGAGGCCGAAATTGAATTTATCGTCAGATTTCTCACGTTCTCAAGATCCGGAGGAAAGTAGTTTTGGAGGAGTTCCATGACTCCCCGATAAGGACTGCTGTAGTAAGGTCGGTCCCACCAGAAATCGTGGTTGTGAGAGATAAACGGCTTACCCGACTCCTCCGCGAAGTCATGCAGGGCCAGTCCCGCAGGTATAGACCATCCAAGCGACCAGATGTTGTTCGGTATAAGAAGATCGAAGTCAGAGAGAACAGATCTGAAGCTACCTAGAATCTCGGCGGTTCTGATGGAGAGTTCATCGAGCAGTTCGCTCTCCGATGAAAGCATCCTGTCGTAGAGCTTCGAATTCAGGATTTCATTTTTCTCGTCGTTGTATTCTATCTCCGGAATCACAATGTCGACACCGGGAGCGTTGTTTCCCGCAATGATCTCCACCGAGTGACCCATTCTCGAGAGAACTTTGCGCCACTTTTCCATTTCAAGGGAGACTCCGTCCATCAATCCGGCTCTGTAATGAATCAACCCGACTCTCACAATAACACCCCATTCCAAAAGGCAGTCGAATTCACTACTACTATCCAATATTCTCTATTCGCTGTCAATAGAAGAACCTAAGTCGTACATCCCTTTGCATCAGATAGGAAAGATGCTAGAATCCATTAACATTTCTGGCGCCGCAGGAGATTACTTCGTTATTGCGGTCCCGGTAAGGAGGAAAGACATTGAGGTGTGGAGTGGTACTGGCCGGATGCGGCACTGAAGATGGAACGGCAGTCGATGAAGCAATCATAACCTTTCTCTCTCTTGAGAAAGCCGGGGTCGAGATCTTATGTGTAGCACTGGACAAAGATCAATATGAGGTCTTCAATCACCAGACCCGGGAATCGGCTGAATTAGAACAAAAGAGGAACCAGCTCACTGAATCTGCTCGATTGCTCAACAAATCGGTAAATGAAATCGAAGATGTCTGTGAGGATGATCTGGATTTCCTCCTTATTCCCGGCGGCAAAGGAGTACTCAAGAGCCTGTCTACTTTTGAGGATGAGGAGGAGCAATTCAGAGTGAATAATAGTCTGCATAGACTTTTGGTCAACTGTTTCAAGAAGAGGAAGCCTCTGGGCGCGGCCGGCGAAGGGGTTTTCATCATCGCCAAGTCTCTAGAAAATGTCGCAGTCAATCTCATGGTGACTGCTTCCGGTAACCCGAGCGAGAGATTGAGTGTCGTTGAGACGCTTGCTATTGATCATGTTCCGTGCGAAGAAGGTGAGGTCTGTGTAGACAAGACGAACAGGATTGTCACAGCTCCGCTTCTTTCACAATTCAAGAGCCTCACAGAAAAGAACGCAAATATCGAGAAGATGGTAGAAAAGCTTTTGGAAATGGTTTAGTAGCGAAAAGCACAATGCAATTCTCTTAATCGGAATTTCTGGAGCTTCTGAAGAGAAATTCATTTATTCCAAATAAGATCAACGAAATAAGGAAAGGCGCAAGGTAGAATATTATTCTGAAGAGTATAAGGGCGGCCACTATTGTATCCGCCTGTAGAGTCGGTGATAGAATGACAATAGTGAGTGCTTCAAAGACACCCAGCCCTCCCGGAACCTGGCTTGAAAGACCTGCAAACTGTGACAGCAGGAATACGCTCAGAACCTCAAGATAACCGATTTCCGGGGGCAGGAGCATGAAAAGCACTCCTGCGGAAAGCAGCCAGTCGAGAATTGATATGCCGGTCTGAACAAGCGTAAACGTCCTCCCCGGAAGAGAGAAGCTCTTTCCCCTTATTCTGAACGGACGCTTTCTGAAGCTAACCACTCCCGTATAGAGAACATAGATCCCGGCAGAGGCTATTCCTATAGCCTTAAGCGATCCAAAAGGAACCCTAACTGCACTCTGAAGAACGGGCGGCCAGAGAGTGAACAGGATGCCTGAAAGAGCGAAGAAACCAAGCCAGAAAGTCAGATAGTTGAGGATGATTATGGCGAGAATCTTTCCTCCCCCGACTCCCGCTTTTCCATACAGCCTGAATCGCACACTTGTACCAGAGAGGACTGTGAAGCCAATATTCTTGCTGAAAGTGTATCCAACGAACGAGGCAAGAGCAGTCGAGCTGAGTTTCAATCTTGCTCCCACTCTTCTGGAGGCGATCAGGTCGTAGAAGGTGAGGTTAAGATAAGTAAGAAAGGTCAGGAAGATCGCCAGGACAAACCTTGAAGCAGGCACCTCCCCGACTTTCGATGCAATATCGCTGATTGTGAAGCGACCCAACTCCCGAACAAGAACGTAAATCGAAACACTGAATAATGCTATTCCCAGAAAGGGCAGAAGTCTTCTGAAAGACAGCAGTACCTTCCCAAAACTGCACACTAGAGAATCTCTTTCGGAACTTTTACCCTTACCGTTACGAGAGGATTCACTACTTGACTTATCATCAAATCACAGGCAATACTTGTAAGCATGTAAGCCTTCTCTTCGGGAATAGACTTCCAGTCGGCAATGAATTGAATCGCTCTCTTAACTGCTCCATGGCTTGCTTCTTCCAGTGTCTTCGCACTGAAGAGAAGATAGAAGGCCTCCTCGTTTTCGACCGTGGGACTGTCCACGGGCATTTTATCTATATCCACAGTAAGCTTCACTTTAGCTCTTATCTCAACGCCTGTACCGCCGACTTCTCCGTCCCCCATCCTCGCATGAACGTCACCGAGGGAAAGATTCCCTCCCTTCACAAAGACCGGAAGATATACTCTTGAACCGGCCGTTATGTTTTTTGTGTCGAGGTTTCCACCATGACTTCCCGGAGTCGTACAGGAAACGGAACCTTCGGCCGGAGAGTTTCCGATAACGCCTATCATAGGCATTACTTCTATGCGCTCTCCCAGAAACGACATGAAATTGCCGTCAATCTTGACGATCTCGGTAACGCACTCCCTGGAAACGTTGCTGACCGGGCCCCAGAACGGGCAGGTCTCGACAACGCCCTGTTCGTCCAGCTCAATGTTTTCGATACTGACGACTAGAGTATCCCCGGGCAAGGCTCCTCTGACCGATACGGGACCTGTAGCAGGATTGACATGAGAGAAGTCGAAGTCTCCTCCTACGGTCTGAGACTCTGAAACGATCCTGTGGCAGAAGCAGTCCTCCGTCTCCACTATTACGGTATCCCCCGGGCTCACTTCCAGAACGGGCTTGTGTTCAGGTGACATATCGTACACTACTCTGTCTCTTCCAATTCTGCGTAACACGGGACGCACCTCCATTGACTGATATTGTTTCAATACTAACTCGACCTTGTTATAATCCAAAGAGATATCATATGTTTATTATAATCAGGGAGACCAGCACCATGCCCAGGGAAATCATCTCGAGCTTCTTAAGCTTTTCACCGAAGAACAACAGGCTTCCAAGACTGATCATCACAACGCTTCCCGCGCTGTAAACGGGGAAAACCACGGAACCCTTCATTTCTTCGAGGGCCATTATGAGAAAGAAGGAAGAGAAGAGGTTGGGCAGTCCCACGATTAACCCCACGAGTACTTCCCCCTTATGGAAAGATTTCCCCGACCTCTTCAGAAAGACCGCGCTTATCGCGAAAGCGCTTGCAAAAACGCTGAAGAGAAAGACATTCTTGTACCCGCTGACGGTGTAGTTCTGGAATAACTTGTTCATGAATTCGGCCAGTCCACCGGTAATGAACAACAGGATGAGAGCGGCTTTGAAGTTTCTCCTCCCAGATCCGACTGGGTTGTTAACGAGCACGATCGAGAAGACGGCAAGACCGATCCCCACCCATTGCAGTGTTTTCGGATACTCCTTCCAGACTAGCAAAGAAAGAAGCATAGGAATAAGGATCCCAAGCTTTCCGAAGGCTCCGGAAAGGCTTGCCCCGCTTTCCCTGACGCTCTTCTGATAAAAGATGAAGGAAAGGAAGAAGAACAGGCCCGAGACAATGCCCAAAGACAAGCCCCACACTACGCTGCTGGTTTGGCTGAAAAGACGTTGTCCCTTCAGTATTACTTCGGTCGGAGATCCTCCCCCAGGACCTACGGCCGGTCTTTCAACCGCTACCATAATGAGCGCTGTGAAAAACGCGCTCAGGTAATTGAACATGGCAACCGCAAGCCTGTTGTAACTTCTCCCCTCGGTCACCTTGAAAATCATTGCTATAGAGGAACTGGAAAGTATCGCCAGCAAAAGATAGACCACTCCGACCTCCCTGATCCAATGCCTTCTCTTCTTATTTGCAGGTGTAATATATTCTTTGCGAGCAGAACAATTATGCCATAGTCTCTCTATGGGATGGTGATTAGATGGCCGAAAGACTTATCGAAGTATTCTCAGGTTCCGACCCCGAAAAAGATCTGGAGGAAATGCTGGAAGAGAAATCAATGATCGGATACTGGACGATCCAGACCTCTGAAACGCTTTGGCAAACGAAGATACTGGCTCTTGCCGAGAACAGTGAAAAGATCCTGGACTCGCTTGAACAGCGTTTCGGCCAGAACGAGACGTTCTGAGCGATACTATTTCAGGTGGAAGCCTCCCTTCCCAGAGCAAAAGAAGAAGAAAAGGAAGAAGAGAAGGAACAAGAGAAAAAGCCTGAGAAGGGAATCTTCAAGCGGATAAGCAGAGAAGAACTGTACCACGACATCACGGAAATGATCTCTAACGACGCAGTTGACATAACTATGATCATTCTCTTGACCATCGTCGCAACGATAGGGCTCCTTAGAGACAGTCCGGCAATAATAATTGGGGCGATGGTTATCGCTCCAATGCTCGGGCCAAATGTCGCACAGTCTTTCGCAACGACTCTCGGCGACTTCTCCCTGCTTGCGAAGTCAGTGAGGGCAAACCTCGTTCGTACAGGACTTGACTTCGCTCTTGCTTTCGCCTTCGGGCTATTTCTGAATCTCGACTACAACACAGACGAGATTACCAGCCGAACAGTGGCAGACATCGGTGACATTGTACTCGCCTTTTGTCAGGGACAGCCGCAGCTCTCTCAATTACTTCCGACGTCTCAACATCTCTTATCGGAGTCATGGTAGCCGTTTCGCTGATGCCACCGTTGGCTACTGCCGGAATGCTGCTGGGTATCGGTAATGTAGCCGGCTTTTCCGAGGCGATACCCCTTTTCTTCGTAAACATAGTCTGCATAAACCTTGCGTCAATCATCACATTCAGACTTCAGGGGATAGAGCCGCGCTCATGATGGGAGGTAAACAAGCCGGGAAAAGCTGCCAGGGTCACGGTAATAGGTTGGCTGGTCGTTCTTGAATTACTGGCGCTGTCCTTGTTCCTGAGCAAGGCGCCGTAAGAGGGTAACATATGTTACCGCTCAGAAGCCAAATTTCGGCTAAGATAATACTAGATCAAAAGCGAGGTGATGGAGATGCTGAAAAGCTCAATAGAAAAAGGGAAAGTCGCGCTTGACAAGTCCGGTCTCAAGGGTCGGATTATCTACGACAAAGAGTCTGCGCAGGCAGTCGTTATAGATATTGAAAGGGGAAACGAGTTAGCCGAGCACAAGACTCCGGTAGATGTATTCATTCTGGTTCTAGCCGGGAAGGGAATAATCACGATCGGCGAAGAGAAGTACGAGGTAATGAAAGACGACATCATAGACAGTCCGAAAATGATCCCGCACGGAATAATAAACACCGGAGAGGAGACGATGCGGGTTCTGGTAGTGAAGGCGCCGCATCCATAGATATTAGGGCCGGGTCTGCCCCTTTCGACCCGGCTCTTTATTTACACAGTATTCAGTTCATCAGGTAAGAGAATTTTCGTGTTATATCGTCGGAGTTCTAATCATTGGTCTGCTTCCTCTATTTATACTGTTCTTCTCATAGATCATTATCTCAAAGGGGATCCTGAAACTGAGAGGGCCCACCACACTCTTCATACTCCCAAGATTACTGTCCCTCGAAAAGTTGATCAGCGTTATGCCTTCTTCCCAGGCGCATCTGTGAATCTTTCTTACAGTCCTCCGGGCGCTTTGGGTATCGTTCCAGCCGAAGAGAAGAACGTCCCAGGATCTCAATCGCTCATTCATTCTCGGGATCCTTACCAGCGATGAAAGAGTTCCCTGAGCAAGAAGCTGGAATGCCCTCAATCTCTTTGAAAGACGTGTGATTCCGAAGTCCTGCTCGCCGCTCGTATCGAGAACCAGCGCGGATGCCCCTTCCGTCTTGAATAACCTCAATCTACAATCTGCAATCATCGACTCGAAGGCATTTGTACCTTGAAGTAGGAAGTCATGATCCTTCTCAAGAGGTTTGTACAGGTCCAATATCGTTTCGAGGTCTACCTCCCTTTCCACAAAAACCGACTTCTCCTGGGGGGTCTTCCTCACCGGACAGGCGTAGAAGTCCAGTGTCGCCGTAGTGGAGAAACCCATGTGCT
Organism: Mesotoga sp. UBA6090; assembly: GCF_002435945.1. Classification (NCBI taxonomy): domain Bacteria; kingdom Thermotogati; phylum Thermotogota; class Thermotogae; order Kosmotogales; family Kosmotogaceae; genus Mesotoga; species Mesotoga sp. UBA6090. The sequence goes on along the minus strand of NZ_DIXC01000071.1, from coordinate 6,242 downwards.
CGAGAATCTTCTTTGAGGCAGCGTTGTCTGCCTTAACAGAGGCGTATCCGAAATCGAAATCCGTGGGGCCAAGAAGATCCTGCAGTTCCTGAATGATCGATTTCAGCCAGCGAGCAACTTTCAGCCTGTATTTCGGGTTCGTCCGTAGCCCAAAGAGATATATGCCCTTTTTTGTCTCTCCGTTGACGATCAGGCTGTCGATTCCAACACCGATACACCCTATGATGTCATAGGCGTCTTCGGCAATCATGATGAAACCTTCTTTGAAGTACTTCAATCTTCCAAAGAAGTCCTCTCTGAAGGCTACTAGCCAGATATTCCCCTCCTGAGCAGACTCTTGCTCGATCTTGAGGAGCTTTTCGTTGTCATCGATTGTGGCAAACCTTACATGGATGTTTCCTGCCTTCTTGTTTTCCATCAACGGCTCATATCTTCAGATGGGAATCAAACCATTCCAGTATTGCCCTTAAACGCTTTTCCCTGTGTATGGGAAGGCCGCCTCTGGAGAGTTCGTGATTCTCCTTCGGGAAGAGCACCATTTTGGCCTCTTTGCCGAGATACCTTAACGCCGTGAAGAACTGCATCGCTTCGGGAACCCAGCATCTGTAGTCTTCAAGAGAGTGAATAAAGAGAATCGGAGTGACGACGTTGGGCGCCGACATGAGAGGAGATTGTCTGAGATAACCCTCGAGGTTGTCGAAGAAATCGCCTCCGGTCTGGTCGCTGGCAAAGAAGTATCCTATATCTGTGGTGCCGAAGAAGGAAATCCAGCTCGAGATAGACCTCTGCGAAACGGCAGCCTTGAAGGCGTCCGTATGTCCTACAATCCAGTTTGTCATGAACCCGCCGTATGAGCCCCCAGTAACACCGAGCCTCTCTTCGTCAACGAAATCGTACTCATTTATAACGTACTCGACGACCTCCATTATGTCTTCGAAATCCCTTTCTCCGTAGTGGCCCCTTATGTCGGCAAAGTCTGTTCCGTAACCGGCGCTTCCCCTCGGGTTACAGTAGATAACTGCATACCCTTCGGAGGCTAGAGTCTGGAACTCATGAATATATCCGCCCCCGTATGCAGTCTTTGGTCCTCCGTGAATCTCCACGACGGCCGGGTACTTCTTACCTTCCTCAAAGTTAAACGGCCTCATTATCCAGCCTTCGATCTTCTGCCCGTCGGAAGCCTCCACTTCGAAGCCCTCAGGTTTTGACAGCTTAAGACCCTTCATCCTTGAATTAAAGTTTGTGAGCTTCTTCCTCCTGCCTTTAAAAAGAGAGTAGATCTCCAACGGCTCTATCGTCGTCATCTCGGAAAGGAGAAGCTCCTCGCCTACTATATCGAAGCAGTCTATGCTTCCCGAAGAGACGGCGATTTCCTCTACCTTTCCCTCTTTATCCATAGAAATCAGCTTTATCTGCGATCCCGCAGTTACCAGCGAATTGAGCCTTCCTTCAACGACCTTCATAGAGGTATTTGGAGACACGCCCCTCACGTCACTGTTCAGGCTGTTCCCGAAGTACAGGTCCCTTTCCCTGGCAAGCGGCGTGAGAGAATGTGAGTCGAGATCGACGTGCATAATGAAGGGATTGGTCGGAAATCCCTTTTCAAAGTCCGTCGCGACCGCGAAAACTTCACTGTCCGTCGACCACTGACAATTGTAGAATGACAGACTGTCATCTCCAATTCTCGTGCTCTTTCCGCTATCCAGATCAACTATGTAGAGACTGCTCCAGATCGGCCTCTTCTCACTGTCTTCCGTTGTTATCACCGCGACTCTCTTACTCTCGGGAGATACAGCGATGCTTTCGATATCGCCTCCAACGGCCGTAATCGGTTCCATCTTTCCATTTTCGAGTTTCATCTTATATAGATGGCCCACTCTGTTCTCGGTAAATCCAACTCCGTTAGAGACAAATGGGATTTTTTCTATTTCGTAAACTTTCTTCTCTGGAGGGTCGTCTTCTTCGATCTTCTCGGGGTCTTCCCCGGGGGCGTGCTTCGTTATGAAGAGAACCGTCTCCGAATCAATCCACGAGACAGAGGAGAATCCTCCTTTGAGAGTCTTCACTAATCTGCTTTCGCCGCCCTCAAGAGGCAGAAGATAAAGCCCGGATCCTTTAGCGTCCTTGTCTCTTCTAGAGACAAAGAGTATGCTCTTGCCGTCTGGACTGACGACGGGAGAACCGTCCTTCCCGCCCCAGGTCAGCTGCCGGACTTCTCCATTTTTCATGTTGCCCGACCAGATGTTGCTTTCGTACTGGTTCTCCTTCTTGTCCATCGTCCTTCTTACAAAGACAAAGTTTTCCCCGTCGGGAAAGATGTGAAGATCGCCCACAGCGGAGTATTTGTAGAGATCCTCAAGCTTCAGCTTTTTCAACTAGATCACCCCTTTCAGAATCATTCTACCAGAATGGTGGCCTTTCATTCTCGACTTCTTTATGATGCTAAAATTATAGGGAATGAGAGGTGTAAAAGATGATACTCGTGACCCATTTCGACCCCTTCGGGGGAAGTAGAATAAATGCTTCGCAGATAGTCGTGCAGCTTCTAGCGGATATGAGGGAGGACATTGATCTCATGAGCCTCCCAACGGTCTTCGACGACTCCTTTTCTCGACTCAGGCTGCGCCTTCTAGACGACGTCCCGGAGGCGTTGATTATGGTCGGCCAGGCGGCCGGGAGATCTCTCATCACTCTGGAGAAGGTTGCGATAAACTGGAAGGAATCTGCGACTCCAGACAATAGAGGATTTATCGCAACCGGAGAGAAGATAATTCCTGCCTCTCCCGATGCATACTTTTCGAAGCTTCCGGTCGACGGAATTGTCTCGAAGCTGAAGGATGAGGGATTTCCTGTCGAGAAGTCCTTCTCGGCAGGCACATTTGTCTGTAATTATCTCTTTTACAGGTGTATGGACTTTCTCACGAAGAGAGGCATAAACATCCCCGCCGGCTTTGTGCACATACCTTGCATTCCCGAACAGATAAGTCCGGGAGAAGAAAGGCCTGCGATAGAGTCGGAAGTTTCGGCGAGGGTCCTTTCAAGGATAATAGATCTTGCAGTGGAGGAGAATAGATGAGAATAGGCGGCGTTCCTCTCAACATAGTCTGGGAGTCTCCAGAGATCAACATGAAGATAATCGAAAGACTTTTCGCAGGGGCCTCGGCGGCCGGTGTTGAGCTGATTGTCTTTCCTGAAACTACCTTGAGCGGATTTACTAATAACGCCGAGAGAGCTTATGTGAGAGATGCGTGTGGTTTCTTCAAAAAGCAAGTAGATCACTGGGGTATTCCGGCAGTTTACGGCTTCGTAGACAGAAGAGACTCGAAGTTCTACAACTGCGCCGCTTTTCTCCGTTCGGGATCGGAACCTTTGACATATCGAAAGAGAAAGCTCTTTTCGTACGGAGGGGAGAATACCGTTTACACCCCCGGTAACTCTAATCTCTCTTTCGAGATGAAAGAGATACATTTCTCCCTGAACATCTGTTATGACCTCCGTTTCCCGGAGCTCTTCAGGGCTAACTTGCCTGCAGAGGTCATGATAGTGATAGCCAACTGGCCGGAAAAGAGGGCCAATCACTGGCAGGCTCTTCTTAAGGCAAGGGCGATCGAGAACCAGTCATTTGTTCTGGGGCTAAACCGGACTGGGGTCGACGGCAACGGCATCGAATATGACGAGGCCTTTTCCGTCCTCTTTGATCAAGACGGTAACGAAGTACCCTTTGAAGCCGAGAAGGGACTGCTTCTGTGGGATTTGGACTATGAAAGACTGACTATTCTAAGAGACTGGCGGGAGAGATTCCCCGCCCTAAAGGACATTTAGAGTTTTCCTTTTATGCTGTTGTGAATCTCTATGACGTCTATTCCCGCTGAAGTATCTCCTTCTTGAAGAAATCATCTACATTATGCATAGATATATTCGTGAACCTCTTCTCATCGATATCGACAACTACTCCATCGGAGCAGGGCCCCATACAGTGAGAACCCTTGATTGTTGTGAACCTACTCAAGCCGTGTTCAGTCACTAACTCTACCAGTCTCTTGGAAACTTCGGGAGAACCCTTCATAAGACAGGCGCTTCCCATACAGACTTTGATTATCACAAGCACACCCTCCATTTGTGACTTCTTTCACAACAAATTATAACCTATTCAAAGGGTTTTTTCGGAACATTATCTTCCGTACCTTTCTCGAAGATTTCACACTTCTACTGGTATGATTTCATCGGGGAGGAGAAGAGATGAAGATTCTGATTGTTGAAGACGAGCGTAGTCTGGGCAAATTGCTTAAGGAGTCTCTCGAAAGAGAGGGCTTTGTCGCCGAACTTGCAATCGATGGGGAAGAGGGGCTTTATCTGGCTCTTAACGGCCCATTTGACGTTATTGTCCTGGACATTCTGCTACCTAAGCTGACCGGCTGGCAGGTGCTCGAGAAGATCAGAGATTCTGGAAGCAGAATTCCCGTACTAATGCTCACCGCTCTGGACAGCATCGAAGACAAAGTCCGGGGCTTCGATTTAGGGGCCGACGACTATCTTCCAAAGCCATTCGATATCCGGGAACTTGTAGTGAGGATTCAGTCGCTTTTGAGAAGAGCTCAGTTCGGCGGAGCTCCTTCAAGAGTTCTGAAAGTAGGAGATCTAGAGCTCGATATGTCGCTTAAGACCGCCAGCAGGGGAAACGAGAAGATAGAACTCCGAAAGAAGGAGTACCAGATCCTCGAATATCTCATGCTAAACAGCGGCAGGGTCGTTCCGAAGAGTGAGCTCGAAGAACATCTCTGGAATGAAGACGACGAACTGTGGTCGGACGTAATCAGAAGCCATATAAAGAACATCCGCAAGAAGATCGACGGAGGTCGAAGAAAGAAACTAATAAGGACGGTCAGGGGAATGGGCTATGAAATCAGTGACAGGTGAAGGGCTCTCATTCAGAAAGGCAAAGAGGAGATGGACGATATTCTTCACCCTAATCGTCATCTCTCTCGTCTCCCTTTTGAGTCTCTTCATTTTCGTCCTCGCCCTCAGGCTTGAAAGAAGGGCCGAAATAACTGCTCTCAACAGAGTTGCAGACAGGATCGAATCCAGAATCGGAAGGGCACCCTTGATAGCCCTGGAAAGAATGCTCAGAAATTATTCCGGAAATCTAGACCTCTTCACAGCGGAGAATGAGATCCTCGAGTTCGTTACTCCGGACGGAGAGAGTGTTCTTCAGCTCGGAGGAAGAATAAAGAGCAGTGTGCCGTTAGTTGAGGGGACTTCTAAGGCAAGAGTTGTTGATTACAACGACTCGGAACTTGAGTACAACATTCTTACAAGAGCTATTAGAAACATCGCTGGACAGCCAATCTTCTTTCTTCGGGTTGGAAGATCAACCGAAGGACTGAGTGAGAAATCTACTAATCTTCTCTTTTCGCTGATTCTACTGATAATGCTCGTCGCCGTTATCTCCTGGATAGTTGGTCTGGCTCTTGCCGGTTACGTTCTGACACCTCTGAGAGAAAGTTATGATAGACTTCAGCGGTTCACAGCAGACGCCTCTCACGAGTTAAAGACGCCCCTTACAATTATGAGGCTGAGCGTAGATCTACTGAAGAGTAGACCGCTGGAAAGAGAATCGAGAGATAAGATCGATGCGATTGACAGCGCAACCCGGAGTATGCAGAATGTTGTCAATCAACTCCTGCTACAGGCAAAAGCACGCAACGACAGCACGGCAGTAATATCTTCTCAGGATGTAAGACTGCGTGAGTTTCTCGAAGAGATGAAAGAGTACCACAGAGCCTTCGCGGAATCGAAAGAGGTCCGAATAATCGTTGAGACCGGTGAAGGTCTCGTCGTAAAGACTTATTCAGACAAACTTAAAGTCGCGGTTGCGGCCGTGCTCGGTAACGCGATCAAGTTCACCGAAGAAAAGAGCGATGTCATCGTTAGAGCCTTTGAGAGAGGAGGTTCACTCCTCATTCAGATCAGCGATTCGGGCCCCGGGATAGCTGACTCGGAGAAGAAAAGGATATTTGATAGATTCTACAAGATCGACGAATCTCACAACAGCTCAGGAAGCGGTATGGGCCTCTCAATAGCGAAGGAGATGGTCGGCTCGCTAGGGGGCGAAATAACGGTCGAGAACCGCCCTGGCGGAGGAAGCATATTTGAAATACGGATACCATTAAGAAAGCATATATAGGCTCTTCCTTCACTCCGTACTTTGATGAGGGGTTCTCGGTCTGACCCTTGGTTATTGG